>JBLHVX010000028.1:0-15148 GCA_047628835.1 Granulosicoccus sp. | reverse complement strand
ATTTATAACACCATTACCATATCTGACGGTATTTCCATGGGTACCGAAGGCATGAAGTATTCGTTGGTATCGCGCGAAGTTATTTGTGATTCAATCGAGGCAGTATCTGCTGGTATGGGCCATGACGGCATTATTGCTATTGGTGGCTGCGATAAAAATATGCCCGGCTGCTTGATGGGCCTAGCACGCCTGAATCGCCCTTCGATCTTTGTTTATGGCGGGACTATATTGCCGGGTGAAAATCACACGGATATCGTGTCAGTATTCGAAGCGGTAGGTAGCCATGCTAGTGGTGATATCCCTCTCGTGCAGTTAGAGCATATTGAAAAAACAGCCATTCCCGGCCCCGGTTCTTGCGGCGGTATGTATACCGCCAATACCTTGGCCTCGGCGATCGAAGCCTTGGGTATGAGCATGCCCAACAGCTCTGCGCAAAATGCGGTGTCAGAGAACAAAAAACAAGATTGTATCGATGCAGGTAAAGCCATTGTTCACTTACTTGAACATGACATCAAGCCTTCCGACATTATGACCAAAAAGGCATTTGAGAATGCGATTACGCTAATCATAACCTTAGGCGGCTCTACTAATGCCGTACTGCATTTAATTGCGATGGCCGACGCCGTTGGCGTGGAAGTAACACTGGATGATTTTGTACGTATTGGTGAAAAAACACCAGTGATTGCCGACTTGCGTCCAAGCGGTCAATATTTGATGTCTGAATTAATTGCCATCGGTGGTATTCAGCCGCTGATGAAGCGTTTGTTAGATGCGGGTATGTTGCACGGTGATTGCATGACCGTCACGGGTAAAACCATGGGCGAAAACTTGGCAGCGGTCGCAGATTATCCTAATGGGCAAGATATCATCTTACCTTTTGACAAACCCATCAAAAAAGACAGCCATTTAGTTATTCTTAGCGGTAATTTAGCACCGGAAGGCGCGGTGTCAAAAATTACCGGCAAAGAAGGCTTACGCTTTACCGGTACGGCTAAAGTGTATGACTCAGAAGAGCAAGGTTTTGCCGCTATTATTGATGACCAAGTGGTCGCCGGTGATGTGGTGGTGATTCGCTACGAAGGCCCGCGAGGCGGCCCGGGTATGCGCGAAATGTTGAGCCCTACTTCAGCCATTATGGGTAAAGGCTTAGGTAACGATGTTGCGCTAATCACCGATGGTCGCTTTTCAGGTGGCAGCAGGGGTTTTGTAGTCGGTCATATTACGCCTGAAGCGTTTGAGGGCGGCGCCATCGCGCTGGTAGAAAATGGCGATAGCATTACCATTGACGCCGAAAAACGTTTGATGACGCTCGATATCACAGATGAAGAAATGGCTAAGCGTAAGCAAAGCTGGAAACAGCCAGCACCAAAATATACCCGAGGGCTGCTAGCAAAATATGCAAGAACAGTAAGCTCTGCGTCAACCGGAGCAGTGACTGATAAGCCTGATTAAACCTAAATACCGCTGTTGAATTTACTGCGGCTGTCTAAGACGCTGAATCTAAAGCGTTTTTCACTTTTTTAGGCTGCACCCGTAGGGTGGCTACGAACTTGCCGAAAAAAGTAAAAAATCACTTTATATTCAGCACCTTAGTCACCCTCGCAACAATTCAACTGCGGTATTTAGGTTAAAGCGTGAGTGATAGTGAGTCAACAAGCGCCTCAGAGATAAGGCCTTGAAAAGAGTGATCTTGACTGGGGGCGTTATTGTTAGTCAGTTTTGTTGAGCAAGTTTGCGTATGGTAAAAAATAGTCACTACTCAGTACTACCCGTAACTGTGAGCTGAGTAGTGACAAAAATACCAAGCTGAATTTTGGGTGTGCAGACTTAAAAGCCCCTTCGGGCGCGGCTCTTACATTCACCCACGTTGTATTCTTCTTGCTAAGGACTATAAAGGCGATTAGCCACGAAAAATACCTAGCGGAATGAGCGTAAGTGCTCGCGCTGAGGCAAATTTGAATAAATAGAAATGCCCTTAGTTAAAAAAGGGAGACACGCTATCTAAATGAAGTGCTTGTAGATACCGATGTATACAGTCATGTTCTTTAGTAAAAGCTATCCCAATTTGGCATAGTCCGTCGCATTGCGGCGTCATGGATTTAACGACGCCTGCAATAATGACAGGTAACTCTGCGATAGGCAGAAAGACGTCTAAGTCTATTGGCTGTTGAGATTCCAGCGCTTTATCGATAAGCCACAACTTATTATCCTCATGGACATTCAGCAAGCAGCCCCCAATACTAATATTGGTGATCGCGCCGTAAGTTTCATCTCCTTGGTCACTAATATCACAAGACAGTGCGCAGGGAAAACGAATTTCCTTACGTAATCGCCGTGTTTCGATCATTTCTGGAAAGGTGCAAATAAGTAAGCGTTGATTGTAAATGTCGGTAATGGTTGATTCGAAAGCAATCACACGACCATCATGGATGCCTTGCATCTCAAATGCAGCACCAACACTGATCACCTCTGCATAGGCAGCAGGATTGGTTGCCCGCTCAATTGACGGCAATGAAATAATGACCGACTTGCCATTATCCACGCCAATTAAACTCACGGTAAATTGTACGCCATTACTGTCTGCAATGATGTTAATAACAGAATTAATGGGCAACTCTAGTAGACGATCTGCTGAAAAATATTCTTCCATAACCTTCATCATAGTGAATGACTGATTACTAATATATAGACCAAAAAGGCCGGTATGTCACGTTGGCAGCCTATAATATTGGTTGGTATCGTAGCGTTTTTTATCTGTAGGGTATCGATAAAGAGACATAATTATCAGATATCATCGGTTTGGCAATTTGATGGATACCGATTTTCTTGTTGGGCTATTGGCTAGATATCCCGATTCTATCCGAATTTGCGAAGTTCTTTTCCGCTTTAGCGGTAGTGACGTTTGGAGGTGCCTATTTGGTACTCGCGTATATGGCGCAAGATGTTATGGCAACCATGGATTTGATGTTAGTGATGGCCGGCGTCATTGTCTTAGAGGGCAATTTACGGATTGATTTTAGAAATGGAGTTAGAAATGAAAGTGTCGAGATCCCTGCGGGGAAATGTATGTTGTCCCTAATGGTGTGGAACATAAACCCTATGCAGAAAAAGCAGTTAAAGCGTTATTGATCGAACCGCAAGGCGTCGTAAATACAGGAAACGATTAGGCTAGCGACCTTGCTGCTAATAATGACGTGTGGATATAAGCGAGAAGACAATTTATTACTGGTGATTGATGTATGTTTTTTGAGTTAAATTACTAATAGCATGTCGCACTATAAAATTTCTTATAGCGCGACATAAAGCATCATTCTTTTTTCTTGTAAGGACCGTCAAGTAAGCCTTGTCTGGTATTGTTGACTGCCCCTTGGTTTGCCCATTGCGATAATTGTGGCGTATGGTCTATCAGTGAACCAGCAACTTGTTCTATAGCTGCTGCGATAATGGCGCCTAAAATCCCACCACCGCCATCTCCAGATTGTTGTTGAGCAAAAGCTGTAGATTCCCACAACAAATCTCCTGTACGTGTATCAACTAACCTTAGAGTCGAACGAACAACAGATGTAGACGAAATAACTTGGTATTTCTGTCCCCATTCTTCAATGGATACATAGAGTACAGCATCTGCACCAATATGTTCGCGGATCTTATCAAGAGGAATCGTATTCATTTCTGCGGGTGTTGGTAGGCCATTCTCTTTTAGAAAATGATCAATTACTGCGACAGGAAAAACATAATATCCCTTCTCTGCAATAGGCTTAGTGATAGTTGATAAGAAAATATAAGGAGCGTTCACATCTATCGAGCTATTGTTGGGTGGGATGATCAGTATTGATTTTGGTTTGCTCGCAATTAGCGCAGAGTAATCGTAGGGTGGAGCGGTTTGACAGCCTGTGATTAGTAATACTAAAGCTGTGACTGACAGTAATGATAATTTTTTATAAGTGTCCATCATGAGGTTAATATCCTTAAAGCTGTTTCTTGAAATCTTCAGCACGCTTTAACATGCCGTCAATTAATGTTTGTGAGTCAGGGTAAAGTGACTTTTCAGTATTAAACGCGTCGGTTGCAGCAACATTATTGCCTTCGATGCTATACATATAGCCTAGATGAGCATATACGCCCGGTGGCACTGGCTTTCCTAGTGCTTCAGCTTGCTGAATGTCAGTGGTTATTTTTTCTATTTGAACGATAGATGTTGCTTCGCCGGGCACCATATACATATCGTGTAATAATTTCTCATATTGACCCCAGTGGTATGTGGTTTTTGGAGCGGATATACAGCCAGCCAGCAAGCAAGAACTGATTAATGCAGCACTTAGACCTTTATTAAATTTCATGGTTATTATTCCTTTGATATTATTCGCATCTGGTTTTATTCGGAAACGGTTAATGAGCCATTGTCGATATCTCTCGTCATGTTATTCACTGCTTCTGTAATCGCAAAATTGAGTACTTTGCCATTAAGAGTTGAGTCATAACCAGCGGAGGTTCCAAACCCTAGGACTTGACGTTGGTCTAGCTGGTATTCGCCGGCACCCTGTGTCGAGTAAATAATCTCTGAAGTCAGTACATCTACAACGTTTAAGGACACTTTAGAATAGGCAATTTGCTTGCGGCCAGCGCCTAAAATACCAAACAGCTGTTGGTCGCCTACTTCCTTACGTCCAAATTCAGTGACCGCACCGGTAACGACATAACGAGCACCTTTAACTGTCTGTGATTGCTTGAGTAGATCAGCTTCTTGTTTCGATAAAGATAGGTTTTCACGATCAACAACCTTGAATCTATTCGTTTGTTGCAAATGTGTTTTCAAGATGGTTTTTGCTTGGTTGCCCAACTGATCTGAATTCGATGAGAATAAACCCTGAAGGTAGCTAGAACGATTGTTAAAATTACCTACGGCTAGAGTCGTTTTTACACCGGTATAAGATGTATTGTACGTCTCTACTTTTTGAGATTCGACCACTCGATGTGATTCAATGGGTGCGCAGCCAATCAAAATAAATAGCGAGCTTGCAATTGTGACTAGGAGGCTTGAGCGTAAATAAGAAGAGAGGTTCATATGAGTTCCATATTCCTTTAGGTTTCAGAGGGTGCGGATTATCTGTTCGCTAAGCCATTGAGTCAAGTTAAGTTATTGGAGCATCCTTAATAAAACGCAAGAGACAGCACAACTGCTTGACTCTCTGGAAAGCATTCACAATAATGCCTACAAGGGGTTGCGAACACCCCGTGAGGCTTCGGCCTAAGTTTCGCATCCAACAACCTTAAATTATCACAAAGGAAGGATGCGTTATGCCATCGTTTAAACAAATCTCTGTAGATCAACTTTCCCGCCTTATCGGTACGTCTAAGTGCCCCATTATTATTGATGTCTCTATTGATGAGGATTTTAATCTCGATCCTTATCTTATTCCCAGCGCTCGTCGTTTTTCTCACAAAAAAATAACCGATCTTGTCACAGAACTGCAAAACAAAAAAGTTATCGTTATCTGCCAAAAGGGCTTAAAGCTATCCTTGGGTGCGGCAGCAATATTGCGCAGTCACGGTGTTGATGCGGAAAGCTTAGAAGGCGGTAACTATGCATGGCGTGATTCCGGTCAACCACGCATTCCAGATGCTAATATCCCTCGCACGGCGACGGGTTCTACGCTATGGGTATGCGCTCATCGCCCTAAAGTGGATCGTATCGCTTGCCCTTGGTTGATTCGTCGTTTTGTTGATCCGGCTGCGCAGTTTTTATTTGTACCGCCTGCGGAAGTTGAAGCTGTTGGCGAAAAATATGACGCAATACCATTTGATATGGCGGGCACATTTTGGTCTCATCGCGGCGAAAAATGCAGTTTTGACACGATGATCGAGGAATTCGAATTAACCACCGAACCATTATTACGTTTAGCGAATGTGATTCGGGCAGCGGATACCGACCGGTTAGACCTCGCACCCGAAGCCGCAGGTTTATTGGCGGCATCGTTAGGTTTGTCGCGATTGTATCGCAATGATCTAGAACAATTAGATGCTGGCATTGCGCTGTACGATGCATTTTATCGTTGGGCACGCGATGCCGGTGGTGAAGCGCATCGTCACCCACGAGCCGATACGCCGATAACTGAAGGAGGGTGAAGCGATGCAGACTGAAAAAATGACGCAAGCCATGACCAGTGATCATCCCAAAACTCCCACCTTGTCTCAAGCTTTACGTGTATGGTTGAGTATTGGCCTACTGTCTTTTGGTGGCCCTGCGGCGCAGATTGCGTTAATTTATCGGGAAATTATTGATAAGCGTCGCTGGCTGTCGGAATCTCAATTTTTAAATGCGCTTAACTTTTGTATGTTGCTGCCAGGACCTGAGGCCATGCAGCTAGTGACCTATATGGGTTGGCGTTTACATGGTTTTATCGGTGGCCTACTGGCAGGTTTGTTGTTTGTCATTCCCGGTGCGGTAGTGATATTGGCGCTTGCGGCGCTGTATATCACTCTGGGTGATGTGGCGATGGTCGATGCACTGTTTTTAGGCATCAAAGCCACCGTCGTGGTCATCGTTATTCAGGCGTTGCTACGCGTGTCTAAAAAAGCGCTGACCTCGTCCACCCATTATGTTATCGCCGCGATCTCGTTTGTGGGGTTGTTCTTTCTGAATATCCCCTATCCGATCATTATTGTGGGGGCGGGTATTATCGGCGCTGTCTACTTAAGGCACGTGAATGCCGAAGAACATCTAAGTGCCGCTCGCCCGTCGATGATAAAGACTGTCACCACAATTGTTGTGGGTTTGGCGGTCTGGTGGATACCGGTTTTCTTGCTCGAATATTGGCTAGATATTCCGATTTTGTCTGAAATGGCGAGGTTCTTTTCCGCTTTAGCGGTAGTGACGTTTGGAGGCGCCTATTCGGTACTCGCGTATATGGCGCAAGATGTAGTCGCTATTAAGGGCTGGTTAACCACAGGCGAAATGATGACAGGCTTAGGCTTGGCCGAAACCACTCCTGGGCCGCTGATTTTGGTCACGGAATTCGTTGGTTTTTTTGCTGCCTATCGCGAGGGTGGCTGGTGGTTAGGTTTCGCAGGTGCGGCAGTGACACTATGGGTAACATTTGTGCCCTGCTTTTTATGGATATTTGCAGGCGGCCCTTATATTGACTGGTTCAGTGCGCAACCGCGCTTACGCGGGGCATTATCAGCTATTACTGCTGCTGTGGTGGGGGTGATGTTAAGTCTGTCGATTTGGTTTGCTTTACATGTATTTTTTCAAGATATAAATCAGCAACATTGGCATTTACTGGGCGATGAAAGCTTTGGCCTCACGCTAAGCTTGTGGCAGCCATCAATGGGGAGTGTTAACCCTATGGTAGTGATCTTGGTGATATTAGGCGCTTATTTATTACTTAAGCGACAATGGAGTGTGGTGACGGTGTTGGGAACATCGTCTGTCGCAGCACTATTGTTGTGGTTGCTAGTGCGATAACTATTTAGATGGCATTGAGGTGGCTATTGAGGTGGCTATCACTACTTTAGATTTTAACTTGTCAGTAGGATAGTTTTTGTAATGAAAATCTTGTTATGGGGAATCCCCCTAGGGGCAGTAAGTGGGTATAATAAGGGCCATAATTTATATTATAGCTGGATCATACCCCTCAATTACTGAAGTAAACACTCAAAAGGTACTCCCTTGTCAGATAACACCTACGACACCACCACCGACATTAACCCGTCTTCGAACTGCTTAGGTTTCGATGATTTCTGTAATTTGTTAATGCCATATGGCGCACTTAATAGCCCCTCTGAATTACATGGCCTGCTTTGTGGCAAGTTGTGTGGTGGCTCAGCGCTTACGCGCGATGATTGGCTGCAAGCTGCATGGGAATTTTTAGATTTAACCGATACTCCCGACGGCCAAGCCCAAGACGAAGTGGCTATGTTGCTTGATGTAACACGGGACCAATTAACGTCTGGCATGTACGATATGCAATTACTGCTGCCAGAAAATGACACTGACCTAGATCAGCGTACCCAAGCACTCGCTGAATGGTGTCATGGCTTTTTAGGTGGCTTTGGTGCTGCTGGTATCGACCCGGATAGAAAATTTACCACGGATGCCGCCGATGCATTACGCGATATGGCTGCGATTGTTCAAGCCGCTGTGTGCGATGACGAAGATGAAGAAGAGCAAGAAAAAGATTATTCCGACCTTATCGAATATGTTCGTATGGCTGCAATGCATTTTTATGCTGAGCACCATATTGATGAAGACGATTTGCCGATAATGCATTAATTCTTAGTATTCTTTTGGTTGACCTTAAGGCGTTCGATACACAATGAGGCATTAATGTTGAGTTTCATATCTAAAATAACACTGCTTCGTTTAGCACTGTTAGGCGCAGGGTTAGGATGGGGCTTAACTGTTGTGGGCGTTTTTTTACCTTGGGATTTTGCAGTAGAACATTTAGAGCTATTTGGTGGCAGTGGCCCGATACCCGATGATCCAATGTTAAATTATTGGCTCAGGATGGCTGCGGGTGCATTTGGTATTGTGGGTGTTTTCTTTTTAATTAGTGCATGGAAACCCAGTCAATATAAAAACATTATTCCTTTGTTAGGTTGGCTGAGTTTATTTGAAGGCACCGTTTTATTATATTATGGGTTTTTACTCAGTCTTGATTTTTTTCCTTTTATTGTCGATGTGGCTATTGGGTTAATTCCCGGAGTCGTTATATTGGTATGTAAAGACGCGCTCGATTAACGGCATCAATAAAATATAGAAAATTTTATGACTCAAATAACTAAGCAAGAATTCTCCCGTCGCCGTAAAGCCTTAATAGAGCATATGGCACCTAATAGTATTGCAGTTTTGCCTGCGGCGAGTGAAAAAATTCGTAACCGCGATGCGCATTACGCATTTCGCCAAGAGAGTGATTTTTATTATTTAAGTGGCTTTCCTGAGCCCGAAGCAGTGTTAGTGGTGGTTCCGGGGCGCGAACACGGAGAGACCATTTTATTTTGTCGCGAAAAAAATCGCGAGCGAGAAATATGGGATGGCTATCGCGCAGGGCAAGAAGGCGCGTGCGAAAAATACGGCGCAGATGATGCGTTCCCCATTGGCGATATTGATGATATTTTGCCGGGATTATTAGAGGGGCGCGAGCGTGTCTATTACTCCCTAGGACGCGATCAACAATTTGATCAGCAAGTCATGGGGTGGGTCAATACCCTGCGAGAAAAAGCACGCTCCGGCGCGATTCCTCCGGGAGAGTTTCTTGACCTCGATCATATTATTCACGACTTACGCTTATTTAAAAGTGCGGCTGAAATACGCATTATGCGCAAAGCCGCTGAAATTTCTGCGCAAGCGCATTGCCAGGCAATGAAAACCGCTGCCCCCGGAAAATATGAATACGAGCTTGAAGCAGAATTACTTCACGGCTTTATGAAAGCAGGTTCACGCTCCCCCGCATACACCACCATTGTGGGTAGTGGTAGTAACGCCTGTATTTTGCACTACATTGAAAATTCCCGCCAAATGAAAGACGGCGAACTGGTATTAATTGATGCCGGTTGTGAGTTAGAGCATTACGCCGCAGATATTACCCGTACCTTTCCTATCAATGGAAAGTTTACCGCAGAACAAAAAGCTATTTACCAAATTGTACTCGATGCACAAACCGCGGCTTTAGCCGTCGCTGTCCCGGGGCGCAACTGGAACGAACCACACGAGGCATCCGTAACCGTTATCACACAAGGCTTGCTTGATTTGGGTTTGCTCAAAGGCAAGCTCGATACCTTAATAGAAAAGATGGCCTACAAAGCCTTTTATATGCACCGTATTGGGCACTGGCTAGGTATGGACGTACATGATGTAGGTGATTATAAAATAGAAGGCCAATGGCGGTTGTTAGAGGCCAATATGGTGATGACCGTCGAGCCAGGTATTTATATTTCTCCCGACGATGAAAGCGTCGCTAAAAAATGGCGTGGCATTGGTGTGCGTATCGAAGACGATGTATTGATTACCAAAGACGGTAATGACGTGCTGTCAAAAGATGCACCTAAAACGATCGCTGATATTGAAGCGCTAATGTCGTAACCAGCGTATAAATAACTAACCAGAAAAACATCTTGAGACCTGATCAAAAAAGTCACCCATACTGCTGAGCCGATCTGATCCTATGACAAACAAAATTTCTTCTCACATGTGCGAGACCCAACATATTATCATTGCTGGGGGTGGCATGGTGGGATTAAGCTTAGCCATAATGTTGGCCGATCGTTTGCCCGACACCATCGAAATTTCGTTGATAGAAAAGTGTGCCTTTTCTGGCGTTTCTAATGCTTCAAAAAAAAATGTGCTGGGTAATATTCAGTTGCCCAACCTGACTTATCAGCCTAGTTTTGATGCGCGCTCGACCGCCATTAGTGCAGGCAGTGCCGAGCTACTGCAGAGTATTGATTGCTGGAAGTCGCTAGTGCCCCACGTGGAATCTATTGCCAGTATTCATATCTCGGATCGTGGTCATTACGCCAGTACACAGCTTAATGCGACAGAGCAAAAAATTGATGCGCTGGGCTATGTTGTCGAAAACCGTACACTAGGCCATGTTTTATTACAGCAACTGCAACAGACGCGCGTTAAAGTTATTGCGCCCGCAACGGTAGATAAATGTCGATTCACACAACATAATGTTGAAATTGACCTAGCGGACAATAATAGAGAGCAAGCTAAAAAATCATCGCAAAAGTTATCGGCCGACTTACTGATTATTGCCGACGGTGCCGATTCGCCTTTGTGTAAAGCTATAGGTATCGACACAAAAAAAACGGCTTATAAACAATCGGCTATTATTGCTAATGTGGCATTAGAAAAGCCACATAATGGGATGGCATACGAACGCTTTACTGATCAAGGGCCGCTCGCTTTATTGCCACTGGCCGATTGCGAACAACAGCACCGCGCCGCGCTGGTGTGGACGCGCAACAGTATCGACGCCGAACGTCTAACGTCTGCTTCCGATGAAGAGTTTCTGAACGAACTCCAGCAAACAATGGGGTATCGCGCGAGCAAAATAATCCACGTCGGCGAACGCGCGTTTTATCCTTTAGAATTAGTGCAGTCGATAGAACAAGTGCGGTCTCGTGTCGTAGTGATGGGCAATGCCGCGCATTTTTTACACCCTGTTGCAGGGCAGGGGTTTAACTTATCCCTGCGTGATTGCGCCAGCCTAGCCGATACCTTGGCAGATAGCTTGATCGATAATGCACGCGGAAATATATCAGTGAGTAACAAGATAGGCGCATTATCCACGTTGCAACAGTATTTAGCGTGTCGTGAAAGTGATCAGCAGCGTACTATCGCTTTAACCGATACCATGGTGAATACGTTCTCGTCGAATGCATTATCACGTTCCATTTTTCGTCAATGTGGTTTGCTTAGCTTAAACGCTATGCCGGTCGCAAAAAAAATACTGGCTCGACAAATGATGGGGTTAGCATGAAGAGTCAAAACAGACAGCAAGCGGCAGACAGCAAACAGCAAGTATTTGATATTATTGTTGTCGGTGGCGGTCTTGTTGGCGCCTGCTTTGCTGCTTTGCTAGCGCAAGGGCACAAACACACAAAAATACAATCGCCGTTACGCATAGCATTAATAGATGCAGGTAAAGAACCGCCGTTGCCGGCTCTTAATCAAAAGAGCGACCCAGAAAAAGCACAATTCGATCCGCGTGTTGTCGCATTAACACACGCCTCGCAAGCGGTGTTTTCTGCTTTGGGGCTATGGGAAGGTATTCAATCTCAACGTGCCTGTGCTTATACCCATATGCACGTATGGGATCATGACGGCACCGCCGCTATCGAATTTTCTGCCGAAGATATTCAGCAAGAACAGCTAGGGCATATTGTTGAAAATAGTATTTTACAGAGCGCCTTATTAACCTACCTTGCCGATCAATCTTGCGTGACGGTGTTGAGTGGCTTAGCAGTAGATAGCTTGGAAACAAAAGCCTTACAGATAGAGGCTCCTGAGATGAGGTTCGCTGAGCTAAAAAGCAGTGAGAAATCAGCAACAATAACCACGTTACACTGTAAAGACGGCACGCAATTATCCGCCGACTTAGTGGTGGCCGCCGACGGTGGGCAATCAACCATTCGAAAGTTAGCGAATATCAACACGCGCGAATGGAATTATCATCATAAAGCCATCGTCGCGACGGTACGCTCTTCACAGTCACACCAACTTACTGCGTGGCAAAGTTTTTTACCGTCAGGCCCGCTGGCATTTTTACCGTTAGATCATCCATCGCAAACGTATTGCTCCGTTGTCTGGTCGCTGGACAGTGAAAAAGCTGACGAGATGATGGCGCTCAATGATGATGATTTTTGCCATGCGATTAATAGAGCATTTCAAACTAGATTAGGCGAAACAGTATCTGTTAGTCAGCGTTATAGCTTCCCTTTACATCAACGGCACGCCATTGACTATGTTAGCGACAATATAGTGTTAATCGGAGATGCAGCACACACGATTCACCCTTTAGCGGGGCAAGGTGCCAACCTTGGCTTGCTTGACGCTCAAGCGCTCGCGCAAGAAGTTATGCGTGGGCTCGAACGCGATTTACCCATTAACGAACCTTCAATATTACGCCGTTATCAACGGCAGAGAAAAGCCAATAACATTGAAGTGATGTTGTTAATGGAAGGGTTGAAACGCCTGTTTGGCAGTAAACATATAGCGGTTCGTTGGTTGAGAAATGTCGGTCTGAAAAGAGTCAATGGTTTTGCCTTGCTGAAAAATTGGCTGGCTAAAAAAGCTGTTAAGCATAGATAGTTTACAGAAGACAGTTAACCGCTTGCAGAAACAGTTTTCGCTTAGTGGTCATTGCTAAAATGAAATTTTAAGAATGGATTAAATAAAATAGATATCTACTGCCCCGTTAGCGTAATGTCGTCATGCTGAGCTCGACCCGGTATCCAGTAAACTATTGAAATCACTGGATTATGAAAGCCTTCCCTGACTTTCACCCTCCGGCCCCGCTCATGCGGTTCAAATCTGTTCCTACAGGTTTTGTCCGGATAAGCAAAAAACGCTTTCCGGAATGACGTGGTTTCTTTTTGATTTTCATGTCGCTTACTTACCATTACGCCGCTTGGTTATGGTTGACGTAGCCTATAGCTAATTGAGACGAACTTAACGGGACAGCAGTGAGAATAGATAATCATGCGGAGGAGAGTTTTTCTGGTCGCACAGATGCCAGTGAAATTGAATATGGGTTTTGAGCCAGTATCACATGGGTAATACGCAAACATAGATGTCGGCCTGCGCCGGCATAATAAAAGAGAACGTTAATGCAAACATCGAACAAATGGAATATTACCAACACCCTTTTCACTACAGCCATTATTGTTGGTTCGATTGGATGGTTGTTACAGCTGCACACCTTTGGCGTGACTATGGCCGCCGCAGGTTTAACGATAAGTTACTTTCTATTTAAACATAATCGCTGGGCATACTTTGCCGCTGCTATATGGTGTTTTGGCTTGCTACGCATTGCCATGGATGACGATTATGGTTTTTATGGCGATTATGGATCCTATTTCAAATTGCCTTTCGTCGTCGGCATTATACTCGCGATTATATTGCACGAAAAAGTAGCGATTAAAAAAATTGAAAAAGCGTCAGAAAATGATGTCGAACCTAATTAGTGCCCGTCAAAACACAATTCATATGGATCTTATTTTTGTATGAGCAATTAAGATTGTCGGGTTCGTATAAGGTTCTAGGAGCCTGTCGGGCTTAGTATGAATCTACTGCGGCAGCAAGAAACCGGTGCCTTTTTTCGATTTCTCACTGCCTCGCTACGCTCCCCTAAGTCCGACAGGCACATAGAGAAAAAGCATTAAGTTAGGGCACGTTAAGAAGACGAGAGGGTAATACATTAATTGCATCGTGGTTTGGATTATTCTTGCCAGCGAGTTAATTTGCCTTGCCAGCTCTGGATAAACTTTTTGAAGTGGTCAGTTTGTTTGTCGGTTCGACTATTAATGACGGCGAGTAGTAACTGTCGAGCTTGTTGGTCCCGTTCGTCTACTTTTAGTTTGTCTGCAGTAGAATAATGCTGGCCTCTATTCAACCATGCGGCTTGCACTCGAGCTTGCCAATCATGTGTTTTTTGCTCATATTGAATCTTTACATCACTAAGCCACGCTCGGCGAGCGTTGAGCCAAATGTCATCGGTTCTTATTATATTGCCGATTCTATTTGCAATGATCAATTTCTGCTCCACAGTTAAAAATCCTAACAGCCTTTCAGCAAACTCATTATATTTTTCATTGATATCGTGAATATGGTCTTCACTCGATGTGGATATAAGCTCTTTTTCGTATTCGGCGTGTTTTTTATTTAGTTTGGCCCAAAACGCTTGCTGTTGATCGGCATCCAAGGTTTTAAATAAGGGTAAAAGGGCAGGGATAATACGCTGCAGAAGAGTTTGAAAAGAAGAACTCGTAAATGTTTGTATACCGCTAATGTCGTCCTCGTTTAAAGGTCGATCGAGTTTAACGTGAATATCTCTTAAGTACTGTCGATAACGTGGCAACTCTTGTTCTTTATGCCACGCCAAGGCCTCATCAATAATTAGTGTGAAATGCTCCTGTTGTTCCTCGTTTAGCGCCACATAACCATCGGCATACCAAGGAATCATCCAATTCAAGTTTTTGTAAATAAAATTCGGACTACAAGCTGCCATGCTCAAGCATACACCAGCAATAAAAAATAATTTAAGCTTCGCGAAGGTTAAGGTAAAGAAAGAGTGGTACATATCGATAAGTTGGAACATCTTATATTCAAGAAAAATATGTCAGTGAAAAATGATAAGTCATCGATGTTGTACGGAGGCTGTTAACTATTGTATCTCTTTCGCGCTGATTGGCACTTTATACTGCGTATTACTATCCCGTTAACTTAATATCGTCATCCCGGGCTTGACCCGGCCCCCAGTCAGAGGCTGAAACCACTGGATTATGAAAGCTTTCCCTGGCTTTCACCCTTTGGGCCCGCTCATGCGGTTCAAATCTGTTCCTACAGATTTTGTCCGGATAAGCAAAAAACGTTTTCCGGAATGACGAAGTTTTTTTATTTTCATGTCTCTTGCTTATC
>JBLHVX010000027.1:0-15173 GCA_047628835.1 Granulosicoccus sp. | reverse complement strand
AGCGAGTCCAAAGCATCATGCAAAGTATTTCTGGCAATGCGGATGTGCAAAATACTGGTGCAGCAGGAGAGAAGCTCGACGAAATTGAAGACGTTGATGAAGAAATCGACGCGGAGATTATCGAGATTTTTGTTGAAGAAGCGGGCGAAGTTCAAGAAGCAATAGCAGAATTCTTACCGTCATGGGAAGCTGGATTTAAAGATCAGGAAGCGTTGATCGAGATTAGGCGAGCCTTCCATACTCTTAAAGGCAGTGGCCGAATTGTAAGGGCTATGGATGTTGGTGAGTTATCGTGGTCTATTGAAAATATGCTTAATCGCATATTGGATAAAACGTTAACGCCTACCCAAATACAAATGGATTTAATTCGCAAGGTGTTAGAATTGCTGCCGAGCATGGTCGATGCGTTTTCTCGGGGCCAATCAATTGCCGACAAAGCACATTGCGAGCAATATCAAGCGTGGGCGCACGAATTAGTTAAGAATGAAGCCCCAGAAGATTTAATAGCCTACCTCGCTAAAGATAACCCCCCTCAGGCAGAAGAAATTGATGCCGAACTGTGGGAAATCTTCGGGTCTGAAGCAGAGGCGCATCTCGCTGTTATCCGAGAATACATTCTCTCAATGGAAGCCAAAAGTCCTTTTTTCGAATGCCCTGATGATGCTATGCAGCGAGCCGTACACACCTTAAAAGGTAGTGCGCATATGGCAGAAATAACCCCCGTGGCATTATTAATGACGCCTATGGAGTTGTTTGTTAAAGATTTGCGCGCATACCAAGTCAGTATTGATGACGATATTTTGCAATTAATCAAAGATAGTGTGTCGTATACCGAAGGCGCTTTAGAACAAGTCTCTCGTTTAGTTTATCCAAAAATCGAAAAGCTCGAACTGTTTTTGGCGCGTGTTGCTGAATTAAGGGAGCGCTCGGTGGGGCACTTAATCAAGCACGAAGAAGATACCGGTCCTAAGGTCGATCCCGCATTTTTAGAAAAGCTAATGAGTGAGGGGATGAGCCTCCTGTTGGATATCGACGGTGTGATAGATGGCTGGAAAGAGACGCCGGCAAACGATCAGCAGTGGCGTGCGGTGGCTAATGAAGTGGCTAATGTTCAGCATGGTGCGCAGCGCGCTAACCTTGACTCAATGGTGCACCTGAGCGAAGAGATTTATAAGCAATATGAAAGCTTAATTGCGAAGTCACTATTAGCCGATGATCACTTATACGATATTCTTTTAGACGCGCATTATGCATTACTCGATATTATTGATGCTATTGCAGGCGGGCAAGACCTCCCGCCGGCAAATGAAGAAATACTGAAGAAACTGCGTGACTTGTCGGAAACGAATGCTGTGTCGGTGAGTGTTGAGGCAGAGAATGTAGATGAAAGCAGAAACGAAGAGCCAGCTGCGTTGAACGAAAGATCATCACAGGACGTGCAAGCGTCACATGAGGCAGTTAATGATTTATCTGTAGGTGTTGAGCCTCATAGTGACGATGTTACCCATCAGCATGACCTTAATAGTCAGTCAGCATTTGCTGAGTTAGCGTCTGATAACTCAGCAGCCAATCATAATGTTTTTCCTGACGATGTAGATGGTGAAATCGTTGAAATTTTTATGGAAGAAGCGGCTGAGTTAATAGACGATCTCGACGCTACTATCGATGGCTGGGAAAGTGGCGAAGATGCGATCTTAAGTAATGAAGGTCTACAGCGTCTGCTGCATACTTTTAAGGGCGGTGCGCGTTTGGCCGGCTTCATGGCATTAGGTGACTTGGCGCACAACTTTGAATCGTATTTGGTTGCCCAGTCAAAAGGCGATCTATCCGCTGACATATTGTCTGCGGTGCATCGTTATCAAGATCAGCTGATTCACGGAGTGAATACCTTAGGTCGAACTACAGTAATGCCTGTCGGTGCTAGTGAAATTAATCGCAGCACGTCAGGGCATGATGGCGCGTTCGATAAAGGCTCAGTAGAATCGAGCGAAGGTAATATTGGTCAGGAGAGCGACGAGGAACAGGGCGTTAATACCGAATTTAATAATAGTGATATCAATAGTGATGTACGAGAACAGGCTAAATCGCTAGAAAGTCAACCAGAGCATCAGCCAGAACACCAAAATGAGTCGCATGAATCTAGCGCTTCGGTAAATGATGAATATCTTCAGATTAAGGATGATGAGCAGTCAGGTCTAGGCAGCGCTAACGATCAACCAGATCAACCAGATCAGCGTTTAGGTGATAATGTGGAAAAAATGTCGTCATCAAATGACGATACCCCCCCCACCTTGAATCACGAAGATGCTGTGGTTGATTTGCCTGCCACCCCTTTATATAACAAAGAAAATAATATTGTTTCTTTCCCTGCGTCTCCCATTAAGGCTGATGCCCCAGAGTTGTCACCGCCATCAACCCCAGCCCCGTTCAATAAAGGCTCGGACGTTTCTCGTGCTAGCGATTCTGTAAATAACTCTGCAAATAGCTCTGTAAATAGCACTGCTGCTGCCCATCGTCCTGCGCCTCAAGAAACTGTCAAAGTGTCTGCAGAATTGATGGAAGAACTGGTGAACCTAGCCGGTGAAACATCTATCAGCCGTGGCCGCATGGAAGAGCAAATGAGTGACCTAGGTTATTCGTTGGAAGAAATGGAGCAAACCGTAGGGCGCTTAGATGAACAGTTACGCCGGCTTGATATTGAAACTGAGGCGCAAGTTGTTTTTCGTCAAGAGCAATTGGGAGAGGAGGAAGATTTTGATCCGTTAGAGATGGATCGCTATTCGCAGCTTCAGCAACTGTCGAGATCATTGGTTGAGTCAGCGTCGGATTTAAAAGATTTAAAGCACACCCTAGTGAATAAAACACGAGATGCGGAAACCGTGCTATTGCAGCAGTCGCGCATCAACACTGAATTACAAGAAGGATTAATGCGTTCAAGGATGGTACCCTTTTCACGTATTGTGCCTCGCTTACGCCGTATAGTGCGGCAAATTTCTGCAGAATTAGGCAAAGAAGTTGCGATTGAGTTTAATCAGACTGAAGGTGAGTTAGATCGAAATATGATGGAGCGTATGGTCGCACCGCTGGAGCATATGCTGCGTAATGCGGTTGATCACGGGATTGAATCTACTGACACCCGAAAACAATTAGGTAAATCGGCTGCTGGACGTATTTCCTTGTCTCTTTCGCGCGAGGGCGGTAACGTATTGTTATTGTTAAGCGATGATGGCGCAGGTATGAGCGTCGATAAAATTAGAGAAAAAGCCATTCAGCAAGAGCTCATGAATTCCGATGCTGAGCTCAGTGATAAAGAAATATTACAATTTATTTTTCAGGCGGGCTTTTCAACCGCCGAATCAGTGACTCAGATTTCTGGTCGCGGTGTGGGAATGGATGTCGTTAGCAGTGAAATTAAGCAACTAGGAGGTAGCGTTGATATATCCTCTGTAGAAGGCCAAGGCTCACAATTTTCGATTCGCCTACCCTTTACAGTATCGGTTAACCGAGCGTTGATGATTAGTATGGGAGACGATCGTTATGCGATCCCACTTAATTCGATTGAGGGTATTGCGCGTATTGCCCCCGATGAGTTAGCCAACTATTACACCGATCCCGATAGCCGCTTTCACTATGCAGGTACGGATTATCAGCTGCAATATATGGGTACATTACTTAATAAAGATGTAGCTCCAAGGCTGAAAGGTCATCAATTGCCTGTGCCAGTGTTACTGGTACGAAGTGCCGATCATTCGGTGGCGATCCAAGTGGATTCATTGAGTGGTAGTCAAGAGATCGTAGTGAAAACCCTCGGCGCGCAGTTTAGTTCGGTGCAGGGTTTGTCAGGTGCTACCATCATGGGCGATGGACATGTAGTTATTATTCTAGATACTAACTCGATGCTTCGCCAGCAATTTGCCTTGTCTGCTATACATCAATCCCCTAATCTTGAAGAGAAAATAGAGCAGCCCCTTGGTAATCGTAACCCAATCGTTATGGTTGTTGATGACTCTGTGACAGTACGCAAAGTGACGACACGCTTTCTTGAACGTGAAGGTTTTGATGTTATTACCGCGAAAGATGGCGTGCACGCGATTGAGATACTGAGAGATCAAACACCCGACATTATACTATTAGATATTGAAATGCCGCGTATGGATGGTTTCGAGGTGGCAAGACGAGTAAGGGCAAACCCTAATATTAAACACTTGCCGATTATTATGATTACCTCGAGAACCGGTGAAAAGCATAGACAAACAGGTTTAGCGGCGGGCGCCAATGAATATATGGGTAAACCCTTCCAAGAAGACGTGTTGCTAGATAATATTCAGCAGTTACTGCACATTGATCGTTAATTATAAATAAAGAGTGGCCGGATGAGTGCATTAACCATAGGTATCGTGAGTCAAACGCTAGTCCAGCAGCATTATTTAAAGCATTCTGTTGAAGAGATGAGTTGTTCGCTGGGGGGGAGTTTTCTAGTATCCGAACTTGACACCGATAAGACGGCAAAAAAAATAACATCAGCCTCTATCAATGCCTGGATTATAGATGTCGACATTGAGCGGTTGGGTGACCAAGCAGGCGCATTCCAGCAATGGTTATATAAATTGGATGCACCCATTATCTTTAGTGAAGGGAATACTCATAATGCCGCAGGTGCTTATTTTTCCTCTTGGACAAGGCAGTTAAAAGCCAAACTGTTAGGTTTGGAAGGACTGCATCAGCTCGCTAACACGAATAAGGTAAAAGCCAAGCATATATGGGTGCTAGCCGCATCTACGGGAGGCCCCGAAGCCGTCAAGAAATTTCTAGATGTATTGCCTGCTGATTTAGATGTCGCTTTTATTTATGTGCAGCACCTTGGCGAAGGACAGAGCCAGGCACTAAGCAATTCTATTGTGCGCGATAACCATTATGAGAGTGGTGTCGTTATTCATGGTGATGTTCTTACTGCAGGTAAAGTGCTGGTTGTACCGCCCGAACATCAAATTACACTACAGCCTAATGGCTCGGTAATTGCTCATCCACAGAAAGGATGGCCAGGGGTGTATAAACCGTCGGTCGATCATATTGTTGCGAGTGTCGCTAGTAACTATGGCGTATGTTCAGGCGTGATTTACTTTACAGGCATGGGAAATGATGGTGCTAGGGCTTGCCGTCTTATGGACTTGCATGGAGGCCAGTCATGGGTGCAGGTATTATCAAGCTGTGTGGCGACATCAATGCCAGAGCAGGTAATAAACGCAGGTTGTGCTAGTAAAATCGACACACCAGAAAATTTAGCAAGGCATTTAAAAGCACACCTTGCCGGTTAATAATATAAGTCATTTATGAATGGTCGTTGCCAGTGTCGTCTACTCGTAAGGTCAATAATTTAAGGTAATAGTCATATGAGCAATACCCATGACATTTTTGCAGACGACACCAATCAGACAAAAATCCCTGACATTCCCTGTTTGATAGTGCCTATTGCTAACAGAGGTTTATTATTTCCAACGGTGTCTGTGGCCGAGATGCTACCCTTTGTAAAACCGCAGTTACGTCAAACGGATTTACCTTCTTGGTTTTTGGGTCATGTGACTTGGCGAGGCGTTGCTGTCCCCATGTTTTCTTATGAACTCATTAGTGGAGAGAAGCCTTTACCCATTAAAAACACCAGTCAAATGGCAATGTTAAATTCAACCGGTATGAGTAGCGCGTTGCCGTTTTTCTGTTTTCCGACTCAGGGTATTCCACGTTTGAGCCGTGTCTCCCCTGATAGCATCAAAGAAGATGAACAAGCTCCTCTTCATGCTTTTGATGAAATGAATGCAGTGGTGAGTGGTGAGAGTGTTGCTATACCTGATGTGAGTAAATTAGAGCGTGAGATTGTTGCCCTGCTTGGCGCGTAGAGTGACGGGTAAAGGCCTCAGTCTCTCAGCTGCTCATCTTTTAAACTCATAATCTGCCAGTGTTGAGCTTCCGCTAACTGACGCAATTTGTCATCTGGGTCGACGGCAATAGCCACATCAACATACTCCAATAACGGCGCATCATTGATAGAGTCACTATAAAAAGTGGTATGGCTAAAGGTTTGCTGGTGATCCTGCTTTTGTTGTTTCAGCCACGTTTGTAAACGCGCAATTTTGCCTTTCTGAAAACAGGGCGTGCCACTTACTTTACCCGTAAATTGGCCATCGATAATCTCAGGGTCGGTGGCAAGTATGTTGGGGATCCCCATCGCAACAACAATAGGCGATGCAATAAAGTGATTGGTCGCGGTAATGACCAATAGCGTATCACCACTTTCTTGGTGTTTGCCAATGAGCTGGTCTGCCTTTTGTTGACGTAGAGGCTCGACCACCGTTTTCATAAATCCATTGTGGAGTTTATCCCTCTCATCTTTTGTCAGCTGAGTTAATGGCGCAAGAACAAATTCTTGGTATTCAAAAATATCTAAAGTTTTGTCTAGGTACTGTTGATAAAACTCATCGTTTTTTTGTTGATAATACGCTGCATCAACAACCCCTTTAGCGACTAAAAAATTCCCCCACTCGTAATCGCTGTCACCAGCAAGTAAAGTGTGATCAAGGTCAAAAATAGCAAGTTTCATGCGGCGAATCCTAGGTGTAAGGCGCTCGTATACCAACAGCGACATTACTTTATCACAGTGATATGACGGTCAGTAAAGGCGATAATGTTTCAGCAAAAATGTGCGATGGAGCATACCTTGAGTCGTTTTTAACGGCAACCTTAATAACACTCTTAATGTTAAATTGTGGTACAGTAAAGTCATTATAGTTGTTGCCAAGTAATCATAATTGTTTGATTCTTAAGGCTTTATGGATTATCTAGCCGTCATTGGAGTGACCGCTGAAAGCGTTATAGAGGAAAGGTATGATCGATGAGAATGGATACCGCGCCAATGTGGGTATCATTATAAGTAACCAGCACGGCCAAGTATTGTGGGCGCGAAGAGTTGGAGGCGCTAATGCTTGGCAGTTTCCCCAAGGTGGTATTGACCAAGGCGAGACACCCGAGCAGGGTATGTACCGTGAGTTGTACGAAGAGGTCGGTTTGCAACCTGAACAGGTACGTATAGTCGCATCTACGTCTGGTTGGCTTAACTACGATCTCCCTAAGCAATTTGTACGCGAGCATCAATTCCCATTATGTATCGGGCAAAAGCAAAAGTGGTACTTATTACAGTTGGTAGATGCCGATAGCGCCATCTCGCTGACGAGCACCGAAACGGTTGAATTCGATCATTGGGAGTGGGTAAGCTATTGGTACCCTTTAGATCAAGTGATCGATTTTAAACGCAATGTATATCGTCGTGCGCTAAAAGAGCTAGCGCCAGCACATAGTCATTTAGAAGCCGCATACGCTAATGCAGTAAACGCAACATAATAAGAAGAATTGACCCATGTTAGATTCTCTACGAGCCATCACGCAAGAGGTAAACTCAGCTGCTAGTCTGCGAGCAGCGATGGAGATTATCGTACAGCGTATTCGCACCACCATGCATACGCAGGTGTGTTCAGTGTATCTGCGTGATGTGCAAAACGACTTTGTGTTACGAGCCACAGAAGGCTTATTGCCCGAATCAGTTGGCAGGGTCAAAATGAGCCTAGATGAGGGCTTGGTGGGCTACGTTGCTAAACGTGGCGAGCCTATCAATTTAGAAAATGCTGAGGAACATTCTCGGTATTGTTATTTTTCTGAAACTGGAGAAGAGCGTTTCACTTCTTTTTTAGGTGTTCCCATTGTGCACCAGAGAGAAGTGCTTGGCGTGCTGACAGTTCAGCAATCTCATCGACGACGTTTTGATGATGATGATGAAGCCTTTTTGGTTACCTTGTCGGCTCAGTTATCCGGGATTATTGCACACACAGAAGCCATTCATGGTGCAGCAGAAATTGATGATTCTGGCATTGATTTACGCTTTAAAGGCGTGCCGGGTTCACCGGGTATCGCCATTGGTGTAGCGGTGGTACTTTCCCCTCAATCTGATTTGAGTAGTGTCGCTTACCAGCTATGTACTGATATAGAAGAAGAGCTCAGTTTCTTCTATATCTCGTTAAGTGCTGTGCGTGACGACATTAAAGCGCTGGGCGAAAAACTGAGTTCTCGTTTAAGTGCAGAAGAACGCGGCCTTTTTGATGCGTATCTGGCTATGTTAGATGATCAGTCGTTGGCTCGTGAAGTGACAGACGCGATTAAAAAAGGTGTGGTTGCACCTTATGCATGGAGTCGTGTGATCCTCCAGCATGCGAATACTTTTGCTAGCATGCATGACCCTTATTTACGCGAGCGAGCTGCCGATGTACGCGATTTAGGTAGTCGAGTATTGGGTTATTTGCAGGAGTCATCCACGAAAGAAAAATCCTACCCCGAAAATACCATCTTAATTGGTGACGAACTCACCGCCTCTGTGTTGGGCGAAGTACCTAAAGATAAACTCCTTGGATTGGTCTCGATAAAAGGCTCCAGTAGTTCGCATGTGGCTATATTAGCTCGTGCAATGGGCATCCCTACCGTCATGGGTGCTGTTGATCTTCCCTTTACTCAGTTAGACGGTAAATCGGCCATTGTTGATGGCTATCGTGGTAATACCTATTTCAACCCTAGTGATGACGCACTAAAAGAATTCAACGCACTGATCCAAGAAGATCAAGAAATATCGAAGCACTATGAAGCTTTGCGTGATTTACCCGCCGAAACGCTCGATCATCACCGTGTGCCATTATGGGTCAATACCGGTTTAATGGCAGATGTGATGCGCTCTATAGAACGGGGCGCAGAAGGTGTGGGTTTATATCGTACCGAAGTGCCTTTCTTGTTACGTGACCGTTTTCCGACAGAAGATGATCAGCGTAAAATTTATCGAGAACAACTCGAAGCGTTTGCGCCACATCCGGTGACCATGCGTACTCTTGACGTGGGTGGCGATAAAGCACTCAATTATTTCCCCATTGACGAAGCCAATCCTTTTCTAGGATGGCGAGGCATACGGGTTACCTTAGATCACCCCGAAATTTTTATGGCGCAAGTTCGCGCCATGATGCGTGCTTCTCAAGGCTTGGATAATTTGCGTATCATGTTGCCGATGATTAGCCACATCTCTGAATTAGAAGCCTCACAAAAGCTGATTTATCGTGCTCATAGCGAGCTAGTGGAAGAAGGTTTCGATGTTAAATTACCCCCTATTGGTGTGATGATAGAAGTGCCTGCAGCCGTTTATCAAGCAAAAGAGCTGGCTGCGCGAGCCGACTTTTTATCGGTGGGTAGCAACGACTTAACACAGTATTTATTAGCGGTTGATCGTAATAATCCGCGAGTAGCTGGCTTATATAATTCGTTTCATCCTGCGGTATTGCGTGCGTTACAGTTTGTTGTGAAAGCAGCACATAGCGAAGGTACGCCCGTGAGTATTTGTGGCGAAATGGCGGGTGACCCTGGCGCATCGATGTTACTAATGGCTATGGGCTACGATGTACTGTCAATGAACTCCACCAACTTGCCACGCGTTAAATCGGTGCTTCGTGCTATCAGTCTAGAGCAAGCGGAAGAGTTATTAGCCAGCGTGATGAAGTTGACCGATGCTGAAACCGTTACACAGTATGTTGATATAGCGCTTAAAAAGATCGGTATTCGTGATCGTCCAAAAGGTTTGCAGTCTACTCGCTAACCTACTGCCCCCCACGTTTTTGACTGCAGCGACCACTCCTTATAAGTGTACTCGTGTCCCTCGGGTATGAGTTGACTTAACTCCAGTTGATAGCTTTTTTCACTAAAAGCAACGGTATCGTTTTCTATCGACAGTACAGTAGATGTGCGTGTGCCGTAATCGGACAAAGTAATAAACGCTGCAGATAAGGCCTTTTCGCGTTGATAGCTTACCCCCGTTTTGGGCAAGATATTGTCATCTGCCAAACTATGATTCTCTAAATAGGCTCGCAATTTTTGGTGTTGCTCTTTATAGCCCGCTTGGATAAACGTCATCTGGCTTTGTGTGACCTTCATAAATATTTTTCCTGTCGTCACTTTTGGCCATGCGCTATCTAATAAATGATTGCTTAGCCCGTAAGTTCCAGCACTTAAACGTTGTGACTTACCACCGCGATTACTGAGGTACCACAACTCCCTTTTTGGAGCTCCTAGCTCCCCAACCAATAAATTAAAGCCACAATAGCGGTGTTTAACGGATTCGATGTCGGTTAAGTATTCTTTTGCGCTCATATGGCTGGTTAAAAAACGCCGCGTCAGGTCGCCACGTGATAGTGGGTTTTCAACGACAACCGAAGGCTCGCGTATATTAGTGATTGCAGCAAAACGGCCATTAGCAGTAATGCCTAGCCATGTGCCCTGCGCCACTAAATCACGACCTGCAAAAACGTTTGGAAAGTCATCCCACTCATGAGCCGCCGCCGTTGGGCGAGAAAAAAACTCATCGCGGTTAGCCGCGAGTAATAACGGTTTGTTCGACGAGGGATCGTAAGAAAATAAAATAAGACACATAAATAGTGGGTAGGCTCGATTAATAGTGTTAATAAAGAATAATAACAAAAGGCTAGACAACTAGCTTGGCGAATAGCTTTTTGTGGGTTTTTCAGTGACGACAGCAGAGGGCCGCAGTACATAAGTAATATAGCTAGTGCCCATCCATAAATAGGACTCTGCTGCGGAAAAATAAAAATGGCCATCTTCGCGCCACTAGATGTAGTTGTTTGCAATAAGCAAACGCCTGTATCTAGTAGCGCCCATCATTAAATAGGAATGACTATTTTTATTTCCCCTCGCGACGAGCCATTTCTGGATGGGCACTAGCTAGCTAAGATAGCGAGACAATAACGAAGTTCCCTCGAAAGCTGCATGTTTTTTAAAAGTCACGTGTGACTTGCCAAGTCTTTCTTTAATCAACCACTCGTTGTTAAGCCATGCAGGGTATACGAGGGGTGTATTCTCTATGATATGATGCACACATTATTCTTGTTCGTGTATCGCATTAGCCCCTCGTCAATGTGATTCGTTTACTGGCTGCAATTATGTTGACTTACCCAAATATTGACCCCATTGCGATCTCTGTTGGTCCGCTAGATATCCACTGGTACGGCATTATGTACCTACTGGCTTTTGCCGCTGCGTGGGGTTTGGCGTATAAGCGCGCAGCGCGCACAGACTCACCACTCAAACCAACACAAGTTGAAGACTTAATTGTCTATGGTGCTATGGGCGTAGTGCTTGGCGGTCGCTTTGGTTATGTGATGTTTTACAATTTTGAAACATGGATGGGCGATCCGTTGTGGCTGTTCCGTGTATGGGAAGGCGGTATGTCATTTCACGGTGGCTTGCTGGGCGTGATTGTTGCCATTTTACTTTATTGCCGTCGCACTAAAGTCTCGTTTGCTGGCACGCTCGACTTTGTTGCACCACTCGTACCATTAGGCTTAGGTTTTGGGCGACTAGGTAATTTTATTGGTCAAGAGCTATGGGGCAGAGCGACCGATGTATCGTGGGGTATGGTGTTCCCTCGTGACCCAGAACAGTTAGTGCGCCACCCTTCTCAGTTATACCAAGCGTTGTTAGAGGGCTTGGTGCTGTTTGCCATTGTCTACTGGTTTTCCCGTAAGCCGCGTCCGCGTCTAGCAGTGGGTTCAGTGTTTTTTATTTTCTACGGCATTTTCCGTTTTACCGTCGAGTTTGTGCGCCAGCCGGATGACCATATTAAAACGCTTCTGTTTGGCTGGATGACCCGCGGACAGCTGTTAACCATACCGATGATTGCAGTCGGCGTGGCTGTTCTTATTTGGGTGTACATAGCAGGTAAAAAAATAGAAGTAGAAAAATAAAATATTCAGGATAATAAATGAAAGCGTATTTAGAATTACTAGACGATATCTTGTCGAACGGCGTGCACAAAGGTGATCGCACCGGTACAGGTACATTGTCTGTGTTTGGTCGTCAGTACCGTCACAACCTACAAGACGGTTTTCCATTGCTGACTACCAAAAAAGTACATTTTAAAGGTATCGCCAACGAACTCATCTGGTTTTTAAATGGCGACACTAATATCCAATGGTTAAAAGAAAACGGCGTATCTATTTGGGATGAATGGGCAGATGACAAGGGTGATCTTGGCCCCTTATACGGTGAGCAATGGACCTCTTGGCCCACAAAAGATGGCGGGACTATTAACCAAATAGATTATGTCGTTAACTGTCTAAAAAACAATCCTAATAGCCGCCGTATTTTGTTCCACGGCTGGAATGTGGAATACCTTCCGGATGAATCGGTTAGCCCACAAGAAAATGTTAAGCAGGGCCGCATGGCATTGCCGCCGTGTCATTTGTTATATCAGTTTTATGTGGCCAATAATCGCTTGTCGGCGCAGCTGTATATCCGCAGTTCTGATTCATTTTTAGGCTTGCCTTATAACACCACAAGTCTCGCTTTATTAGTGCATATGCTAGCGCAACAATGTGACTTAGACGTGGGTGAAGTTATCGTCACCACTGGAGATTCACATATATATTCTAATCATATTGAACAAGTTAATACGCAGTTAGCGCGCGAGCCAAAAGACTTGCCAACGTTAAATATTAAACGTAAACCGGCTTCTATTTACGATTACACCTTCGAAGATTTCGAAATTATTGGCTACGATCCGCACCCGCCGATTAAAGCGCCAGTGGCTGTATAAAATAGACTGTTAATCATATGCTATCACTACTGTCCCGTTAGCGTAATGTCGTCATGCCGGGCTCGCCATGCCGGATTTAATCCGGTACCCAGCATCCAGTGAACTATTGAAACCACTGGATTATGAAAGCCTTCCCTGGCTTTCACCCTCCGGGCCCGCTCATGCGGTACAAATCTGTTCTTACAGATTTTTTCCGGATAAGCAAAAAACGCTTTCCAGAATGACGGAGGTTATTTTTGATTTTCATGTCGCTTACTCATCGTATTCATCATGCCGGGCTCGATCCGGTACCGCTTGATTATGATTGACGCAGCCTACAGCTAATTGAGCAGAACTTAACGGGACAGCAGTGATATGTTATGAAAAACATCCCGAAACATATAATAGTTACATTGCTGCTTCTTTCTTGTGGGATTTCTTTTGTTGAAATCGCTTTGAATCTAAAAGGGCAAGAGGTATCTAGTAGTGCTCAAGCGTCTTGGGGTATTACATTTGCTATTCTTATGGCAGTGTGGATTAAACACGATGCGCGAAACAATGATTTTGGCCAGCCGTTTAGTTTCGGCTTGTTTTTGTACCTGTTTTTACCATTCCTGTTGCCGTACTATTTATATAATACGAGAGGTTTAGAAGGCCTTGTTACTTTTGTGGGTTTTTCTACACTCTATTGCTTACCGTTTTTTTCGGGATTAATGGCTTATATTTATTTCGCGTAGCACTTCATATAAGACTACAATTGAAATTGAATATGCTTCGGCATCCACTCAACACTAAAGTATTGATAATAAATTATGAGCGTCACACTTTCTATCATTGTTGCTATGGCCAGTAATCGCGCCATCGGAAAAAACAACCAGCTTTTATGGCGCTTGCCAGAAGACTTGCAATATTTTAAGCGTACAACAATGGGCAAACCTATTGTGATGGGGCGAAAAACCTTCGAGTCTATTGGTCGCCCGTTGCCTGGGCGTTTAAATGTCGTCATTACCCGCCAGCAAGATTGGCAGCACGATGGTGTGAAAGTGGTGCATACTATTGAGGACGCATTACATTTAGCAGAGGCGCAGTCATTAATAGACGGCATGGATGAAGTGATGGTTATCGGCGGAGCAGAAATTTATAAGACTGCCTTGCCACAGGCTGATAAGTTATATGTCACCCGAGTCGATGCCGAGATAGAGGGCGATGCTTTTTTTCCAGAAATAGATGAAAGTATCTGGAGCGAGGTCAGTAGAGAAAGCTTCGCGGCGAACGAGTCAGCATTAACAAGTAATACTTATGACTATGCATTTTGTGTGTTGGTTAAAGATCGTTAAAATAACAAGTAGGTAGATTCTAAAGACGAAAACTACTTCAAATAAAAGAATAGTTTTCGTTTTTCTTCTTCACTTAAATTCTCCATCCTCGCAATATTTGTCTGCGGAATATCTTCGGGCCTATCTACGTTGTCTAATATAGCCGTTAAACTCGCCTCACGTAAAATATGAATAAGCGGGTAGGGCGAGCGATTGGTCAAGTTACTTGCATCGTCGGGGACTGTTCCGGCAAAACAATAGTCCGGGTGAAAGCTCGCTAATTGAAACGTTCCAGTCCAATGCTCTTGCTTTAGTTTTCGTTCAGCTTCGGATAGAAAAAATTGGTAATCATAAAAATCACCTAATAAATGCGGCACAATCATCACGGTCGTTTCACACTCTGCCGCTGAAACATTAGCCAAGAACTGGATTTCATCCAGTACTGCATCGAGCAATAGTGCATCGTCGTTAGTGCCACAAACAGTAAAATGAATAGTGTTTTCACGCGCAGGTTTATGCGCAAACGGGCAAAGGTTTAATCCTAATACCACCTGTTCAAACCAGCGTTTAGTGCATTGCTCAAAAGAGCTCTGTGTAGCAGAGACTGTTGTAGAGGAAGGTGGCGTAGGTGGCGTAGGAGGTGTTTGCATCAGCATATGGTAATGGTATGAACCATCGGCGACAAGCTGTAAATCGTTAGCAGCTTGTCGCTGTCGTCAAAATAAAGAATGTGTGGCGATTACTTCGCTAACCACGCTTCTAAATCATCTGCTGTACCCACATGCTCGCCATCAATAAATACTTGTGGAACAGTGCCAGCACCCGTAACGGCGTTTAATGAGCTATAAGTAATCCCCTTGTCTCCCAATACAATTTCTTCGTATTGGTAACCATTATCCGTTAAGGTTTTTTTCGCTCGCAGGCAATGTGGGCAGCCAGGCTTAGTAAATAATGTCACGCGCTTAGGCATTACCGCTTTAGGGTTGATGTGATTGAGCATGGTATCCGCATCGCTCACTTCAAACGGGTCGCCAGGGACATCGGCTTCGATAAACATTTTTTCAATCACCCCGTCTTTTACCAGCATAGAATAGCGCCATGAGCGATTGCCAAAACCGATATCATTTTTACCCACTAGCATACCCATGCCGTCAGTAAACTCACCATTGCCATCGGGAATAAACGTAATGTTGTCG
>JBLHVX010000026.1:0-15283 GCA_047628835.1 Granulosicoccus sp. | reverse complement strand
CTGCCGAAAAGTTAAAGGGTAAAGTGTAGCGTTCGGTATTGGGTGAGAGACTGTGGGCTTCAAACTCTGCGCTAAAGGCTTGCTCGACTTGCTGACGGCACTGGCCTAAATTTGGTACGATAATACCCACGCGACATAACGGTTGCTGCTTGATGCATTCTCGTGCCCATTGCGCCGCAGTTTGCATTTCTAATTGGCTGTTTTCACACTCTACGCGCTGGAGTGTTTGTGGCGCGTATGATGAATGGGGTAATAGGTCGAGCTGATCACAGGCTTTATCTAATTGTTCTTGTAGTAGAGGTGAAAGGTCATCAAAGCCTAGCAAATAAATACGGGGTTCTTGCTTGAGTTGTTGTTTGTCAAAGGCATTGCCAATAATACGGTAGCTGTCTTCGGCGGTAATATAGTGCAGATGAGACAGGCGCTGCTGAAAGCGTTTAATCCATTCACTAAATTGTGGGTTAATGTCTTTGTCTATGGAGTGAGGTGTGACGGACTGGTTCCAGCGCACTAAGGTAGTAAAGGCATTCGCCGCTTGTTTCGCTACGGCATCAACTTGCATTAAACCGCAGTCAGCGGTGATGCTCTCCCAAATAATCCGCTGTTGCTCGCTACTTAAAATATTTTGCGCCGAATCAGGATGCCCATGGGCTTGCAGTTGTTCCCATTGAGCGCTAAGCCACTGCTCGATCACCAAAATACGCGGTGTTTCCCATACCGATATTGCCTGCGCCTGCTGATAATCCCCCCACGCTTGTAAGATCTTACTGCGCAGACGGTTATTGGGCGTAAGAATTAGACTGCCTGCCTGTATCAAAGGCAAAATTCTATGGATATCAAATAGTGGAGGGAGGTTGGTCACATTAATCACTGTCGTCGTTGTTAATGAATAGGACTTTTCTTATATTGAACCTAGATAATGCTGCTTGTAAGTCCTGAACATGAGAGGTTCGGCGAGTAAAATAAGCGGTATCACCCTGTACCTGTGTTAATGGAGTTGATTTCAATAAAGACGGTTCTAGTTCTTGTAACCAATACCCTACTCGCCGCGCAATGGCTGCGCCAGAATCCACCCAGTGGGTAATATTGGGTAATGCAGTTTGTAGTTCTTCGTTGAGCAACGGGAAGTGGGTGCAGGCGAGGACCACAGTATCAATAGCCGAATTGTCTGTGAATGGCTGGATAACCGGTTGTAGTTGTTTTTGTGTGATGGTTTCTCCACGAAGCTTTTGTTCAGCTAAGTGCACGAGTTCGCTACTGCCGATAGAAATGACTTGGCAGTCTGCGGCGAATTCGTTGATAAGCTGCTGAGTGTATTCGCGCTTAACCGTACCTGGTGTGGCAAGTAAGCCGATGGTTTTAGAGTGGCTTAGCGCCGCAGCGGGTTTGATCGCTGGTACAACACCAATAACAGGCTGTGCAAAGCGTTCGCGTATCCGCGGCAGAGCGACAGTACTGGCGGTGTTACAAGCAATTACGATAATATCTGCCTGAGTCGTTTGCTGTAGTTGATGTAAGACGGTATCAACCCGTTCAACCAATTCTTCTTCGGTTTTTGTGCCATAGGGGAATGCCGCATTATCTGAGGCATAAAAAAACGAACAAGCGGGATACTGTTGGCGTATTTCTTGTAGAATACTCAAGCCACCAACACCGGAGTCAAAGACTAAAATTCGAGCAGTGCTTGGCATGTCTTAATTTCTCCTTATGGATTGACGTGTATAGGCGTACATTGGTTTGTTATTAGCTTCTGGCTGGGTTTGAGTGTTTGGTATGATAGCAAATAATGTTAGTTAAAAAATGGACTAATCGCTGCAAATGTAGAGAAAGTTGCAGATCCCCAGAGTTAGGATAGTTGCCACCATAAAATGTTGGGTAAAGATAAAAATAAGGTAAATGCATTGAACAATTTTTTTACAACTTATGGCACAGAGATAACGATAGTCGTTGTTAGCTTTATTATTGGTGCGGCTATTGCTGCTTTGATCACGGTAATTTTCCTTAATGCCAGAGCGAGACGGCAGCTTGCAGTCATAGAGCAGGAGAGCTATTTTGCTAAAGAAGAGGCAGCCGTTGCTAGGGGACAACTAACGTACGTAAAAAAAAGCATGAATGAGCAATCTGCATTATTGAGAGAGGCCCGTACGCAGCTAAGTCATGAATTTGAAAGCTTAGCGAACCGTATTTTTGATAGTAAACAGCAAAAATTTGATGCGCAAAATGCTAAAACGCTGTCTCACAGCTTAGATCCACTTAAAACCCAAATTACAGAGTTTAAGCAGCAAGTGTCTAATGCTTATGAAAAAGAAAATGCAGAGCGTAATAAACTCATCGGAAAAATAGGTGAGTTACAATTACAAACTCAAAAAATTGGCGAAGATGCAGTTAATTTAGCATTGGCATTAAAAGGCGATAATAAATCCCAAGGTAATTGGGGTGAGGTAATACTAGAGCGATTGCTAGAAGAATCAGGATTACAAAAAGGGCGAGAGTACGACACGCAAGTGCCATTAAAGGATGAAGAGGGTAAGCGTCGTAATCCAGATGTGATTATTTATTTACCTGAAGACAAACAATTGGTGATTGATTCAAAAGTGTCTCTAGCCAGCTATGAACGTTATATGAGTAGTAATAACGACACTGATAAAGCGACGGCCCTTAAGGGACATGTCGATTCGGTTAGACAGCATATTCGCGGATTAAGTAGTAAAAATTACGAGAGTCTTGAAGGTATTCAAACTTTAGATTTCGTGTTTATTTTTATGCCAATAGAAGCTGCATTTATGTTGGCTTTGCAGAATGAACCCAATTTGTTCCGCGAAGCGTATGATAAACAGATCATATTAGTTAGTCCAACCACCTTAATGGCGACTTTACGTACAGTATCGAATATTTGGCGGTACCATAAACAACACAAAAATGCAGAACTTATTGCTACACAAGCGGGTGGTTTATATGATCAGTTTGCATTGGTATTAGAGTCCTTAGATGATTTAGGTAGCCAGTTAGAAAAAACCCAAAACAGTTATCATAAAGCGAGAAGTCGTTTTTCGGAAGGGCGTGGAAACTTACTCGGGCGAGTAGAGAAATTAAAAAAACTAGGTGCTAAGGCAAAAAAAACATTACCTAAAGCGGTGATGGCGGATGATCAGATTGATGCCGCTACAGATACTTAAGGGCACCTCTAAAAAATAATTATATGGGTGGCAATATGTGGATAGTAATAAGTAGTGTTGGTGTCGTTATTATAGCTGTGTTATCGGCGGTAGCGTGGCGCTTACAAAATCAGGTGAAACAAGCTGAAGATAAAAAATTAGCACAACGACAAGAGTATGACCGCCAAGTGCAGGACAAACGAAATTCGCTTAATAAAAGTATTCAAATATTAGCAAAAAGTCTAGGGGAAGATCAGCTTAGTAAAACCGAAGCAGCAATTAGAATTAGCGCGCTATTAAAATTTTTGGGTGTAGAAGATACTACCAAAGAAAAGTATAGCGCTTTTTTTCAGCTGGCAGAAGCCACCGCACATATACCTATTTTAGAAAAATGGAAAGCGTTGTCGACCAAGGAAAAGCTACGCTACGATAGCGAGCGAGAAGTGTTAGAAGAAAAGTATGGAGATTTTGTCGTTGATGCGGCGACGCGTATTGTAGGGAATAATTTCTAAGTGAATACCTGCGATAGATAAGGCTCTATGGCCATTATATTAGCGATAAGTAACTTGGAGTTTATAAAGTGATAGACTCTTCGTCACTCGGCTACAAATTTAAGGAGAATCATAAAACCCTTGGTAGTTTTAGTGACAGTAAGTATGATGTAAAGTCAATATTGACATAAAATTAATTGCGATTATAATTTTATCTTTCTATAACTAAATACACCGCTGTCCCGTTAACTTGGTATTGTCATGTTAGGCTCGATCAGGTGTCCAATAAGCGCCTGAAACCACTGGATTCCGAATAAGCAAAAAATGCTTTCAGGAATAACGCGGTCTGTTTTGATTTTTATGTCTCTTGCTTATCATGAGGCTGTTTGGCCGTCGCTGGTGTGGCTTATCGCTAATTATCATGAAGTTAACGGGGCAGCAGTGAACTAAATAATAAAAACATGAGCTGTGTATTACATGAAAATTGATTCTTTAGAGGCTAAGATAGAAAATAATACTGTATCTGACTCTAGCGTGCAGAGTGACAACAAGCTATGTTTTAGGATGCTGAGTGAAACGATGCCCCAATTAGCTTGGACGGCCACTCCTGCTGGCGCATATTCTTATGTCAATCAACGTATTGTCGAGTTTTGTGGCTTGCCCGACAATCATCTTTTGGAGGCGGAGGCTGATTGGCAGTCTCTTATTCACCCTGATGATGTTACCCAGGCTGCTGGTGCATGGGGTGATGCTATCAATAATGGGACGTCTTACGAAATTGATTTTCGCCTAAAACGTAAAGATGGTGTTTATATTTGGCATTTTTGTCAGGCATTTCCGGTGTTTGATGAAAATGCCCAAGTGACCGAGTGGTTCGGTACTTATATAGATATAACAGATCGCAAGCAGGAAGAACAAGAGAGACTAACGACTAGTCAATTATTAGATGAATCGCAGAAACTTGCAAAAGTGGGTGGCTGGGAGCTGGACATCCGCACGGGTCATTTGTTTTGGACTTTAGAAACATACTGCCTGCATGATACCTCGCCTGAAGAGTTCAACCCTACCGTGGATGCCGGAATTGGTTTTTTTCTGCCTGAATCGCGCCAAATAATCAAAGATGCATTAGATGCAGCCATTAACCAAGGTAAATGTTACGACCTAGAACTTGAAACCTTAACGACAAAAGGTCGGAAGATTGATGTTCGTACAACCTGCACTGTAGGTTTAGAAGCCGGTAAGGCCGTTACGTTAAGAGGTATCTTTCAAGATGTTAGTGATCACAAAATCTTTCAGCGGCAGCTAGAAAACGCTAATAAAGCACTAGAAGATGTGAACGCCGAATTAAAGTATATGGCTCATTATGATGTGCTCACTCACTTGCCTAATCGTACTTTATTGGTTGATCGCATATGCCAGTCGATTATTCAAAAGAAACATAATGGACGTTCAATGGCGGTTGTCTTCTTGGATTTGGACGGTTTCAAAGAGGTCAATGATGCCTACGGCCATGAAACGGGTGATGAGCTGTTAATGAGTATCGCCCGAAGAATGAAAGGTGCATTATGTGAAACCGATACCTTGGCACGTATCGGTGGAGATGAATTTGTAGTATTGCTAGATAATTTAGAGGGTCCAAAGGATTGTGAGCGGTCGCTAAGGGATTTGCTTAAGGTCGTCGCCGAACCTGTGCTGCTTGGAAATAATCAAGTACAGGTGTCCGCCAGTATAGGTGTAACGATTTATCCGCAAGATGGTGTTGATGCGGAACAATTACTGCGACATGCTGATCAGGCTATGTATCGAGCTAAGCAGTCAGGTAAAAATTGCTTTCATTTATTTGATGTAGCACAAGACGTTGCGGTTAAAACCCAGCATGAAGAGCTTGAAAATATCCAGCTGGCGCTTAAATATAATGAATTTGTGCTGTTTTATCAGCCCAAGGTTAATATGCACACCGGTGAAGTAGTCGGTGTAGAAGCGCTAATTCGCTGGCAACACCCACAACGCGGATTGGTGCCCCCATTAGATTTTTTACCTGTGATAGAAGATAATCTTTTAAGTGTCAGTATTGGCGAGTGGGTTATTTCGGCAGCGTTAGAACAAATGGAAAACTGGCGTTTAGCGGGTTTGGATATTCCTGTCAGTGTTAATGTTGGCGCTTTGCAATTACAACAAACAGATTTTTTGCAGCGATTGGAGCATCTACTGAGCCAATTCCCTAATACTCAGCCTCATCATTTAGAGTTAGAAATTTTAGAAACTAGTGCGCTGGGTGATATTACGCAAGTGTCGATGTTGATAGATGCTTGTCAATCGTTAGATGTTAATTTTTCTCTAGATGATTTTGGAACGGGTTATTCTTCATTAACGTACCTTAAGCGCTTGCCAGCGACAGTACTTAAAATTGATCAAAGCTTTGTCAGAGATATGCTAAATGACGCGGATGATCTGGCGATTATCGAGGGTATTATTGGCTTGGCTTCTGCTTTTCACCGTGAGGTGATCGCCGAAGGTGTTGAAACAGTTGCTCATGGCGAAAAATTATTATCTATGGGTTGCAAATTGGCTCAAGGTTATGGCATCGCAAGGCCAATGCCAGCAGAGGACATTCCTAACTGGATGAAGAACTGGCGACCTGATTCAGCATGGGTAAATGTTTAGAGTACTTTCTCTTAATTTAAGTTTCCACCACATATTTAGAGTTATGTATAGCCTTTAACAATTACATGGCCCCAATAAAAAACGAACCTACTTAAGCTCATTTTTTATTGGGGCAACGTTAGTTCACATCCAGTAATTAGCTAATATGTTTAAACAAGCTCTCCAAACTTGCCTTCGCATCGCCAAATAACATTCTAGTATTTTCTTTATAGAACAGCGGGTTTTCAACACCTGCGTATCCAGCAGCCATGCCACGTTTTAACACGATAGTTGTTTTGCCTAACCATGGTTCTAGTACGGGCATACCCGCAATAGGGCTATCGGGGACTTCTTGGGCTGCGGGATTGACGATATCATTGGCGCCGATGACAATAGAAACATCAACCTTGGGGAAATCTTCGTTGATCTCGTCCATTTCAAATACGATATCGTAAGGGACTTTTGCTTCAGCTAACAATACATTCATGTGGCCGGGCATACGACCCGCCACGGGGTGAATACCAAAGCGTACGTTGATGCCTTTTTTGCGTAATGTCTTGGTGATATCGCTCACCATATGTTGGGCTTGTGCAACGGCCATCCCGTAACCAGGGATAATGATCACTTCTTTTGCGGATGTCAGTATATCACTTACATCTTCGACGGTTGTTGATACCACTTCACCTTCAATCTGGGTTGCTGGGCCAGTATTGGTTTTAGGTGCGTTACCGAAACCACCGGCAATAACCGCGATAAAATTACGGTTCATCGCGCGGCACATAATGTAAGACAGGATCGCTCCAGAACTACCGACCAATGCACCAATAACGATAAGGAGATCATTGGACAGCATAAAACCTAATGCTGCCGCGGCCCAGCCAGAGTAGCTGTTCAGCATTGAGACCACTACAGGCATATCGGCTCCGCCAATTGCAGCAACCATATGTATACCAAATAGTAGTGCGACAATAGTCATTAGGGCTAATGGAGTTAACCCCCCATCTAATGCGGATTCGGCAACAAATTGGGCGCCAAAAACAATAGCTAATATGAGTAAGCCAAGGTTTAGCCAGTGGCGGGCAGGGAGCATTAACGGTTTGCCACCCCATTTCCCGCTAAGTTTTAAGTAGGCAACCACGGAGCCAGAAAAGGTCATTGAACCAATTAAGATACCAATATAAGTCTCTACATCGTGTATGGTTTTTTCGACGCCTTGTAAACCTATGTCGTGACTAAGGAAGTTGGCGAAACCCACTAAGACCGCAGCCAAACCCACAAGACTGTGCAGAATTGCGACTAGCTCTGGCATTTGAGTCATTTGTACTTTCTTGGCGAGGAGCAAGCCCACGCTACCACCAATGGCTAATGCGCCGATAAGTAATGCATAATTTTCCGTAACGATACCAACAGCCGTTACTGTTAATGCGATAACCATACCGATCATGCCAAATAAATTTCCTCTTCGGGCGGTTTCTTGTTTACTTAAGCCGCTAAGGGCCAAAATAAACAGGATGATTGCGCCAATATAAGCAATGTTAACTAGATTCTGAGACATAATGTTTCTCTTTAATCACTTTCTGTAAGTGTCAGTTTTTATTATTGGAGATGTTTATTTTCTAAACATATCTAACATACGTTGGGTCACTGCGAAGCCGCCGACAATATTGATACTAGCAATGAGTACAGTAACTGCTGACAGCCACATCACCCAAGGAGAGGGCGACGATATTTGCAATAACGCACCGATGATAATGATACTGCTAATCGCATTGGTCACACTCATTAGTGGTGTATGTAATGACGGTGATACATTCCAAATAACCATATAGCCAACAAAACAGGCTAAAACAAACACAGTAAAATGAGCGGTAAAGCTCGCTGGTGCAACTAATCCTAACCACGTTAGCAGTATTGCACCAGCAATGAAGGGTAACCACGGTTTGATTTTTGATGGTGGTTTTTCTTCTTCGATTTCTGTTTTCACAGCAGGTTCTGGCTTAGCCTTTGGCGCTGCTGACAGTTTAGGCGCTGGTGGTGGAAAGGTGATTTCACCATCTTTGGTGACGGTTGCGCCACGTATTGCTTCATCTTCAAAATCGACGATAAATACACCGTCTTTATTAGGTGTCATATCCGTTAATAAATGCCGTAAATTAGTGGCATAAAGTTGGCTGGATTGCGTCGGTAAACGACTAGGTAAGTCGGTATAGCCAATAATAGAGACGCCATGCTTAACAACGACTTTGTCTGCTTCGGAGAGTTTACAGTTGCCACCCATTGCAGCGGCGAGATCGACGATGACGCTGCCTTCGCGCATGGTCTTCACCATCTCTTCGGTGATTAATTCGGGGGCAGGTCGTCCAGGAATAAGCGCGGTAGTGACAATAATATCAACTTCTTTTGCTTGTTCGGCGAAGAGTGCCATTTCGGCATCAATAAATTCTTTGCTCATGGTTTTGGCGTAACCGCCTGCACCACTGCCATCTTCTTCGAATTCCAACATCAGAAATTCGCCATTCATACTTTCTACTTGTTCTTTTACTTCAGGTCGCGTATCGAAGGCACGTACGATAGCGCCCATGCTTTGTGCAGTCCCAATGGCTGAAAGGCCTGCTACGCCGGCACCAATAACGAGGACCTTGGCAGGGGGTACTTTACCTGCAGCGGTGATTTGACCGGTAAAGAAACGGCCAAAATGTTGCGCTGCTTCAATAATTGCGCGATAGCCTGCAATGTTGGCCATAGAGCTAAGCGCGTCCATTTTTTGCGAACGCGAAATACGCGGAATACTTTCCATCGCCAATGCAGATACTTTCTTATCGGCCAGCGTTTTAAGTAGTTCTGGGTTTTGTGCAGGCGCTAGAAAAGAAACAAACAATTGGCCTTCACGTAGCAGGGCAATCTCCTCTTCAACAGGTTCGCGGACTTTAAGAATAATATCGGCTTTAGCGTATAGAGTTTTTAAATCATCAATAATGCTGACGTTGGCATTTTTGTAGTCACTATCGCGAAATTTAGCCGCTTCACCAGCCCCACTTTCTATAGCTACATCGTAACCTAGTTTTTGTAATTGTTGAGCTGCTTCTGGCGTGGTGGCGACGCGTTTTTCGCCTTTGAAGCGTTCTTTAGGTATGCCGATTAACATGGAATATCCTTCTAACAGTGGTTGCCCAAATAGGGTGATTTAGCAGAATGTATAAGTCGTGCTATGCCTTTCTGCTGGTTTTTATTATTGTTATGACTAACGTGTTGTTTTAAAACACGGTCCTGACAGTATTCTAAAAGATCGCCTTTTGAACTAAAGTGAATCCCCGATGGGCATTATGTGACGTTATATTAACGATTGCAATTAAGCTTCCCTATTGAATAGATGATATTTATTTATGATAGGGGGTGTTTTCAGTGGTATGACGAATATCGAGCAATTATCACAGTTTTGTGAGGGAGTACGGTGAGTATGAACGATTAAAACCTCTGGTGTATCAAGCTGTAGCAGTATTTAGCCATCCTTACCTCTGTCGAGCCAAGCTGCTAATATTGTTTCTTGAAATTCTGGTCGTTGGAGATATTCACAGGCACCGATGTGCCTATCGCCTTCGGGTGTTGGACCTGGCATTGCATGACTATTGGCGTGAGTAAAACAACGGTCATGGGCAAGATAACTCGTTTTAATATAACGCCATATACAATCACGTAAAAATCGCTGATCAATATTGGGGTTAGTGACCGAGTTAGGAAAGTAATCATTAAACAGCGCTTGCATATTAGGCAATACGCCAGCAACGCCTCCCCACATACCAGCGAGAATAAGGTCGGTATGTGTCCACCAATCGCGAAGAATATGGAAGTGCTTTCCAGAATTTATCCATTGCTGAACTGCATTGCATTCACGCACACTAAAAACCGAATCGGAGTCTCTTACTAAAAAATAGCCAACAGATGCATCGTTTGCGACGTTAAAGCGCCAGCAAAGTTTATCGCGCTGAGTTTGTCCTTCCGGTTGTAGGATAACCTTTCCGCCCAGTTGTGTAATTATGTCAAGAAACCCTTGGTCTACAGTCATATCCACATAAAACCATAGCTCCCAATCAGGATAAAGGTCTGGTGCAAGAAGTAAATTACGTAACGAGCCAAAAACATAACGTTTTTTATTGCCCCATAAACTAAACGCAATAACTTTCTTTTTACTTGCAGTTAATTCAGTAATAGTGTGCTTTGGCAACTGCCAGTTGTTGGCGGGTTTGCCAAATTTTTTATCTTTTATAATTAACGAGTTACTGCCTGCCTTTGCAGATTTTTCATTCTCGCCAATATGGTGATAGCTCGCAGAAAGTGAGTCCCAAGCTGTAAATTCTCCAGGGTGTTTTTTCAAATATCGGCTAATATAGCGTATAGATTGTTTATGTGATTTATTTCTAGATAGGCTGATACCTAGGCTTAGTAATAGATTATCATCTTCGGGGTATAATTTGTATGCATTTTGTATTGTATGGCAGACACCGGTAAAATCGTCTATTAGAAACTGATAGCAGCTTAGCTGCGCTAATAAACCTTTAGGCTTTTTCTCTTTTAATTTGTTCAGTTTAGTAACGATATTTTCTATAGCCTTATGGGAACCGTCATTAAGAAAAAGTTCATGAACATTTTTGTCCCAATTTTTTGGGATGACTTGCTGTTGTTGTTCTGACTTACTTCCCATGTTGATCCTTTATGGCTAACTTTTAATCAATTAAGCGTCGTGAATTGTCTTTAAAACGTTGCTTGCGCTGTTCTTTTTTGGCTTCTTTTTCTTGCCTTTTCTTTTCGAGTTCGAGTATTTCTTTCTCGATCATCTCGGGTCGTTCTAAGGTGATTTGACCGATGATACCTTGACGGAGCTCATGTAATAAAATTTCACAGGTTTTATGTATATTAATGCGTCCGCCAACTTGCTTTGCACCACGTTTTGCGCCCATTCTTTCTAAAAATATAATGGCTTCAGTAGGAATGTTGTCGAACTGATACCGTTCTTTTAGTAAGTGAGAGTAATGTTCTATGAGATATTCTGCAGCATAATAACCCACGTCATCGTATTCCATTGCTGTATCTTTGATTGCGCCAGATGCGGCTAATCGATAGCCACTATGTGGGTTTTCAATTTTAGGCCATAGAATGCCTGGCGTATCATGCAGTATGATGCTGTGTTCCAAGTTAATTTTTTGTTGACGTTTTGTTACTGCTGGTTCATTGCCTGTTTTAGCAATGATCTTACCGGCTAGCGTATTAATAATAGTCGATTTTCCCACATTGGGTATGCCAACAATTATGGCATTAATAGCTTTAAAGCTAGCGTCTTTTGCGACGGCAATTTCTCGGCATAGGTTTAAAATCTTCCGGGTTTTTTCCGGCATATTTTGTTGGCATGTGATAGTCGTTATATTGTCGTAAGACTCGTAGTATTGTTGCCATTGTAGAGTGACTTCAGGATCAGCTAAATCACACTTGTTGAGTATGATTATCGTTGGTTTACCATGACGTAAATTCGCAATAATCGGGTTTTGGCTACTGTAAGGCAGGCGCGCATCAACCACCTCAATAAGAATGTCCATGTTGCCCAGTACGCTGTTAATTTCTTTTCGGGCCTTATGCATATGACCCGGATACCAATTAATGCTCATAATATGTCGTTATCTATGTGTGATGAAGGTGTAGTGTTGGTGCATAGTGTAGAGTGTAGCTCTACTACAAGCGAGCAATACGTATGTTTTAGTGTGTGGTTGAGCCAAATAAAGCAGTGTTGTCGCAGAGAAAGCTCTATTTTACAGAAGTAGTAGTTTTCTAGTTTTCAACATAACATAAAAACTATTTATGAAGGGGCACTGATTAAATTTCTTTATGGTTATTTACGCTAACGTATTTGCTAGTGAACGATTAACTAGCGATAATAATGATCCTTTTTTTCTATTTAAACGACGGATAGCATGTTTTATGTACCAGCACTTTACCGCTACCAATGTGTTAATTATTTTATGCTCAGTGACCTTTTTGTTAGGGATGATGGAGCCCAATAGTACAGAGAATTTGGCGTTATATTACTGGCAATCACCGTCATTTCAACCATTACAACTGTTAAGTCATTTGTTTGTACATGGAGGGATGATGCATCTATTTTTTAATATGCTAGGGCTATGGATGTTTGGCCGAGTACTGGAGCAAATTTGGGGGGCAACACGTTTTTTATTGTTTTATATAGTCTGTGGCGTCGGTGCAGCCTTGGTTTATCAGCTGGCTAGTTATTACCAGTTGTATTCAGCAGTAGAGCCTCTGTTGGCGATTAATATTTCATTTGATGAGGTTTTACAGCTATTTAGTCGTGGTCAATATTACTCACAATTTCCATCTTCGGAGCAAGCGGCGAGTATTTTCTTGTCACCAGTCGTAGGAGCGTCAGGTGCGATTTACGGTATTCTAGTAGGCTTTGCGTTCTTGTTTCCCAACCATAAATTGATCTTTTTGTTGTTGCCATTTCCCATTCCGGCTAAGTTTTTTGTTCCTGCCTTATTAAGCTTTGATATTTATGCCAGTGTGACGGGGCATTCTGTTTTTGGGGCTAATATCGCTCATACAGCACATGTTGGCGGTGCGTTGGTAGGTTTGTTGTTGGTCTTGAGTGTGAAGAAGAGGCAGCGGCTTCACAGGAGCCAGTAGTATGTTAGATGGCAATGCACCCAACACTGAAAAAATGCACCTTATTCCAGCGGTAAGCAATAATGGTGACGGTGCTTCGTTCTTTTCGGTTAGAGAGGTTCCTTTACATGGCACGCTCGAGCGGATGTTGTCGGACCAGCAGTCGGCTATGAATTTTCGATGGCGAGAAAGCGATGCATCTTATGCATCGGGGTTTCACGTGGCAGGTGACCCGACTTTATTGGTGATTTTATCCGGCACCTTATGTATCGAACTACACAATGGCGAAGCTCGCCATTTTTCTGTAGGCGAGTATTTCATAGCCGAAGATTATTTACGTGATGATGCTATTTTTGATGAGACTATTCACGGGCATCGCGCTTATGTGTTGGAAGGTAAGCCGTTATCTGCATTACATCTTAAACTAGCTAAGCGATAAGCTGTTTATAGGCTAAAACGTTCTCTTAAGTAGTGTGCTACACCGTCTTCGTGGTGATGGCCAATCACGCCACTGGCGGCTTCTTTTACCTCTGCTTTCGCATTTTCTGTTGCGTAACTTTCATCCGCTACAGCAAACATGCTTAAATCATTATCGCTGTCACCAAAGCAAATAACATCACTCACATTTAGCTGCTCACGTAGCTGAGTTACAGCACTTCCTTTGTTGGCATGTCCATGATGAATATCCATCCACTTTAATCCATTGCCTTCTATGGCAGGTCCTGAATACGCAATAAGATGAGTTTGGGTATTGATTTGATGATGAACTTTATCGATTTCAGTAGCATCGCCAATCATGCTGATATTGGTGATTTGTATATCATTCGTCATGCCATCTAGTGGGAGTACGATAATGTTTTTGCGTTGCTGAAACATGGTTAAAAGGTTTTTTTCCGACTCATGAGAAATAGCCGGATGAAAAATAAAGTGTCGGTGCTGTGGGTCAACAGCGGAGATAAAAGGAGTGATATGTCGTAGTAGTGTGGTTTCTAAAATGTAGTGAACATCATCAGGTGTTAGACAGTTATCGAGAGATAACGTTTGTTGCTGAGGATTCCAAATGATAACGCCATTGCTATATATCTGCGGTAACGAAAAATTATGTCCATCAATAATATCTTGTGCGGAGTTAAAGGTGCGGCCGGTTGCCACAGTATAAGCGATATTGTTACGACGCAGCAGTAGTAGCGTTTCTTGTGTAAACCTAGAAATAGTCGAAGTATTATTCAATAGTGTGCCATCTAAATCGAATATTACTAGCTTCATGATTTGTGTGCCATTTTCTAGCTCTCATTATTTATGCGTGCTTTGTTGGCTGTGGTGTCATTAGCGCCCGTCCACAATCCTAAATACCACAGTTGAATCTATTGTGACTGTCTAAGGTGCGCAATATAAAGCGTTGTTCACTTTTTTAGGCTGCACCCGTAGGAGGTATTTTCACCACGAAGAAGCGTACCTATCACACAAGAAATGTCAACAAAATTGATTGGATCCAATTAAATAAACGCCTATCAGGCAGGCAAGTTTCGCTAGCCATTGATATTGCCAAAGAGCACCATTACGCGGTGTTAGCGGAAGAGGAATCGAGTGTACTTGAGTTAATAAAGTAGTCCCACCCAGCACAAACACAGGAGTTAATGAATGCTTTGCGAAATATGTGTTGCCCAGTGGTGGTGATAACAGACTGCTAGCACTTATGGTGACGCTCCACGCTATCAGTTCAGAACGCTAGGGTTTAGCGTTCACCAAGCCAGTGCCAAACGCGTACATGATGCCAGTGGAGTCTATGATGGAATGCCAAGCTTACATGATGCTAAATCAGCGAGCATTCTATCTCGGTTTTACTCTGATGGTCTCACCAAGGTGTGGTTAGAACCCAGAGAGGAAGAACGTAGACTCAGTGCGCCCCTGTGTCACCGGTGCGTTGAGGCGAGAACGAGCTGCTTCAAAGCCAATACCGACGTAATCAGAATCGTTTAGATGCCTATTTAAGTCGGCATCGGCCAGAAGTGGGGTGTTTTTTAGCGCTGGACTCAGCGGCACTGGAGGGTTTTACAACACTATGGCTCGGCACAGTGAATCGCTGACCATGCCGATCAGGCTAGGCAGTAAATGCGCAGTAGAGGTAGAAACCTGTTAAGCCAAGACACAATAGATAAAGTCATCGCGAGTGAATCAACCAACTTGGGCGTTCCGTGTACTGAGGCTGAACGCGAGTACTCACAGGCATTGGTCGCTGAAATGGCGCATAGTCGACAGGAGGAAAGTCGAGCTAAACGCGCATTGGAATCGGCGGTGGAAGAGAACTCAGCCCTCGACGAGTTGAGC
>JBLHVX010000025.1:0-15568 GCA_047628835.1 Granulosicoccus sp. | reverse complement strand
GGGATGAGCAAATAGTGATCGGCGTTGCCCCTGGTTTTGTTGGGCATATTACGTCTCTTAAACAGCCGCTAGTCGTTGATCCCGATGATGTTAACGATAATGCTAATGTAGAGGAAAATACAATAGGCGCGACAAGTTTCGCCACATTACTTTCACGTCTTCAGTATGGGAAAGCGCATAATGAAAAGTAGTCTCACTATAGATTTATCTATACATTCTCTGTGGTATGCATCTAAACGGTTATCGATAATTCCGATCTCATTCATGATTGTTTTATTGTTGGTCAGCTTGTTTTCCGAACCGGTATATGCTCAAAACACGCCAGCTACCAACAGTAATTCCTCGTCTATTAGTCAATCAATGACAGGTTTTCCTGATTTATCTGCGATTACCCTAACCACTAATGATGATGGGACTCAGGAATACTCGGTAAGTATTCAAGTCCTGTTGTTAATGACAACGCTGACATTTATTCCAGCCATTTTATTAATGATGACATCGTTCACGCGCATTATTATTGTTTTTGCCATCTTGCGTCAAGCGCTCGGTTTACAGCAGTCGCCTTCCAATCAGATTTTGATTGGAATGACATTGTTTCTCACGCTTTTCATTATGACACCTGTCATTAATGAGGTAAATGAAACAGCGCTGCAACCCTATGTAGCAGAGAAGATTTCTTCTGACCAAGCGATTGAAAATGTGATTGGACCGTTTCACCGTTTTATGATGGGTCAAACACGAGAAAGTGATTTAAAACTATTTATGGATATCGCTAATGTTCCTGCGGTAGATACGCCAGCTCAGGTGCCACTTACTGTACTTATTCCATCCTTTATTACCAGCGAATTAAAAACGGCATTTCAAATAGGGTTTATTTTATTTATTCCATTCTTAGTGATTGATTTGGTGGTTGCCAGTGTATTAATGGCCATGGGTATGATGATGTTATCGCCGCTGATTATTTCTCTTCCGTTTAAATTAATGTTGTTTGTACTGGTCGATGGATGGGCGATGATAATGGGCACGTTAGCCTCAAGTTTTGGCATTTAGTGATGTTCACAGAGGAGGGTCTATGACTCCAGAAGTTGTTATGCAGTTATTTGGTAATGCGCTATTTCTCACCGTAACGATGGTGACATTAATCGTTGGCCCTGGGTTAATGGTGGGGTTGGTAGTAAGTATGTTTCAGGCAGCGACACAAATAAACGAACAAACACTAAGTTTTTTACCTCGTTTAATCATTACCTTATTCGCTATTATGTTTTTAGGCGGCTGGTTGATTACACAATTTATGGATTTATTTAATGATCTTTTCTTGAATATTCCGCTGCTCATCGGCTAATTAATAAGATTGTTAATAGGATTATTAATAGAGCACTATGCTTAATCTTCTTGAGTCAGACATATTATCTTGGGTAAGCCAATACTTTTTGCCGTTAACACGCATATCTGCTTTTTTTCTTTCTGCGCCTATTTTTAGCGTACGCATTGTCTCTACACGTATACGTCTCGTATTATCTATAGCGGTTACTATCCTTATAGTGCCTATATTGCCCGCTGTCCCAGTGATTGAAGGCGTCAGCCTGTCAATGGCGATTGTGGTTGCACAACAAATATTAATTGGTGTGGCATTTGGCTTTACTTTTCAGGTGGTTTTTCAAGTGTTCGTATTAACCGGGCAATACATTGCAATGAAACTAGGTTTGGGTTTTGCTTCGATGAATGACCCTAGTAGTGGCGTGAGTGTGACTATTGTTTCACAATTTTACTTGCTCACGACCACGCTTCTATTCTTAAGTTTTAACGGTCATCTAGTGTTGATTCAAATAATAGTAGAAAGCTTTACTGCAATACCTATCGGTGAAGGTGGAATTAGTACCAGTAACTTATATCGTATTGTTGAACTAGGTGGTTGGATGTTTGGTAGCGCCTTAGTTATTTCCATGCCGATATTAACTGCTTTGTTAGTGGTGAATAGTGCGTTTGGTGTAATGAGTCGTTCAGCACCACAAATGAATATTTTTGCGGTAGGTTTTCCGATTACATTGATCTTTGGGTTAATGATTATGTGGGTCGGGTTTTCGTCATTTTTATCATCATTTGAACTATTCGTTGACGAAGGCATTGCTTTTGCAATGACTCTACTAACGCCATAGAAATGACACGGAGACACTTATATTCTAAGTCACTGCTGTCCTGTTAACTTTATGGGAATTGACTATAAGCCATACTGACGATGGCCAAACAATACCGGATACCGGATCGAGCCCGGCATGACGAATATGATGAGCAAGAGACATGAAAAGTAAAACAAGACCTCGTCATTCTGGAAAGCGTTTTTTGCTTATCCTGAATCCAGTGATTTCAGGCGCTGGCTGGATACCGAGTACCGGATGCCGGATCGAGCCCGGCATGACGAACCTGGCATGACAAGCTCGGCATGACGGCATGAAGTTAACGGGACAACAGTGATATTAATTGTCTATAACGACGACAGTATGAGCCGTTTAATTTTGTGCGCTAAGATGTGTTTCTGAAATAAAGGGTAGCGAGATTTTCTATGTCAGAAGAAGACAGCAGTCAGGAAAAAACCGAAGAGGCCACGCCCAAAAAAGCAGACAAAGCCAAAGAAGACGGCCAGGTTCCCCGATCCAAAGAGCTGATTACTACGTCTGTATTGTTAGCAGGGACCATTAGTCTATGGTTGTTTGGTGGAATACTCGCCAATAGCTTGGTGGATATTGCTAAGCTTAACTTTACTATCCCCAGAGAGGCTATTTTTGACGTCGAGTATATGTTTGCTAATTTAGGGCACTCTTTTTATGACGTTTTTTTAGCACTAATACCTATTTTTACTGTTTTATTGATTGCTGCCATCGTTGGCCCTATTGCTTTAGGTGGATGGTTGTTTAGTGGTAAATCAATGATGCCAAAATTCAGCCGCATGAGCCCCGCAGCCGGATTAAAACGTATGTTTTCGGTTACCGCGCTAATTGAGCTAGCCAAAGCCTTAGCCAAAGTGGTGCTTATTATTGTGCTTTCGTTGATATTGCTTAAAAGCCTTGAAGGCAATTTAATGAGCCTTGCTCACGAGGGTATTCGTGCCTCAATTATGCATTCTTTAGATATTAGCCTATGGGCCGCATTAGCCCTCTCGCTAGTGACGATTCTTATTGCCATTGTCGATATTCCTGTTCAAATTTGGGAGAATTCGAAAAAACTTAAAATGACCTTGCAAGAAGTTAAAGACGAGATGAAAGACACCGATGGTAAACCAGAGGTCAAAGGTAAAATTAGACAATTACAACAAGAAGTCGCGAACAGAAAAATGATGGGTGAAGTGCCTGAAGCTGATGTAGTGATTACCAATCCTACGCATTATTCTATAGCCATTAAATATAATCCTGATTCTATGGAAACCCCGATTGTTGTCGCAAAAGGGGTCGACCATCTTGCCTTTAGAATTAGAGAAGTTGCCAAAGAGCATAGTGTTGATATTATTGAATCGCCAGTGCTTGCACGTGCTATTTACAATACTACTAAAATAGATGAGTCAATTCCTAAAGGCCTATATGTAGCTGTCGCTAAAGTATTGGCTTACGTCTTCCAGCTACGTAATTTTAAACGAGGCCTCGCTCAGCGTCCTTCATTCCCGTACTCAATAGATGTGCCTGACGACCTATATTTTGATTAGCCTCAGTGTAATCTAAATACCGCAGTTGAATCTACTGTGACTGTCTAAGATGCGGAATCTAAAGCGTTTTTCACTTTTTAGGCTACACCCTAGGGTGGCTACCACAAGCCGAAAAAATCACTTTATATTCTGCACCTTAGCCCCCCCTCGCAACAATTCAACTGCGGGACCCAGGTTTAATCACATATAAGGCACACTTCTTGCCACAACAAAGGTAAATATTCATAAGAGTCAATAAAGCGACACACTATGCAGTTACCCTCTTTTAGTCAGTTCTCTTTTCCTGATCGTCAAACCGCTTTTAATAATGTGCGCAGCGCGAGCTCTGGAAATTTTGGTATCCCACTAGCGCTATTGATGTTGTTGGGCATGATGATGTTGCCGTTACCGGCATTTTTGCTCGATGTTTTTTTCTCATTCAATATTGCGTTGTCCATTGTGGTGTTATTGGTCGGAGTTTACGCGTTAAGACCACTAGATTTTGCCGTTTTCCCTACTATCTTATTACTCGCTACCTTGTTGCGCTTAGCGCTTAATGTGGCATCGACTCGTGTCGTATTGTTGGAAGGGCATAACGGTGGCGATGCTGCCGGTAAAGTGATTCAAGCATTCGGTGAGGTTGTCATTGGTGGTAACTATGCTGTTGGTTTGGTCATCTTTTTAATTCTTATTATTATCAATTTTGTGGTGGTAACAAAAGGCGCAGGGCGTATCTCAGAAGTGAGTGCGCGTTTTACTCTAGACGCCATGCCCGGTAAACAAATGGCCATAGATGCTGATTTAAACGCAGGCATTATTGACCAAGATGAAGCCAAGCAGCGACGCCAAGATGTGTCGGGCGAGGCAGACTTCTATGGTGCTATGGATGGTGCGAGTAAGTTTGTGCGTGGTGATGCTATTGCAGGTATTCTAATTTTAGTGATCAACATTATTGGCGGCTTAGGCATTGGCATGATGCAGCATCAATTAGAGTTTTCTGATGCCGTTGAAAAATATATTTTACTTACCATTGGCGACGGCTTGGTCGCACAAATTCCGTCGCTATTATTATCAGTTTCTGCAGCAATTATGGTGACGCGAGTCAATAGTGCTGAAGATATGCGCGCACAAATTATGCGTCAGATGTTTGATACTCCAAGAGCATTGGGGATTTCTTCAGGTGTACTATTTCTAATGGGTATCATTCCTGGCATGCCTCATGTGGCATTTCTTGGTTTATCTGCGGCATGTGCAGGTCTTGCTTTTGCCGTCCACTACCGTAATCAACAAGGCACGGTAGAAGAGGTGGCTGCAGGTAACGGACAAATAAACAGCCAAGCAAATAATCATCCAATGCCAAGTGCTGCAGCATTACCATCGAGCAATAGTCCTTCGATAATAGAAGGCAGAACAGAGTCGGCAGAAATTAGTTGGGATGACGTAATGCCTATCGATATTATCGGTTTAGAAGTCGGCTACCGTTTAATTCCCTTGGTGGATAAATCTCAAGGAGGTGAGTTACTCGGCCGCATTAAAGGTGTGCGTAAAAAGCTATCGCAAGATGTGGGTTTTTTAATTCCCTCCGTGCATATTCGCGATAACCTCGACTTATTGCCTAACCAATACCGGATTACTTTAATGGGGGTTAATTTAGGCGAGTCAGAAGTTTTCTTAGATAAAGATTTGGCGATTAATCCCGGTCAAGTATTTGGCTCTATAGAGGGGCAGCCAACCACAGATCCTGCGTTTGGCTTAGAGGCTGTTTGGGTTGATTCACACCATAAAGATAAAGCACAAACTCTGGGTTATACCGTGGTCGATGTGAGTACGGTGATTGCCACGCACCTAAACCAAATAATGCAAAAACATAGTGATGAAATGTTAGGGCACGAAGATGTACAGCAGCTATTAGATAACTTAGCAAAAAGCTCGCCCAAACTAGTGGAAGAGCTCACGCCCAATACAATATCTATTAATGTTTTACGTAAAGTGTTGCAAAATTTATTACGGGAAAAAGTATCTATTCGCGATTTTAGAAGTATTGCTGAATCGATTACTGGTTTCGGCGCATCGCAAAATGCCGATATGTTAACAGCGGCTTGTCGCCAATCATTATCGCGACAAATTGTACAAGGCATAGTGGGAAACACAAATGAATTGGCTGTAATGACATTAGATCCCAGCTTGGAACAATTATTGCTGAAGTCTATAGTGCAGGCACAAAATTCTGGCGCAGACGAAGGCGCGTTTATTGAGCCAACAATGGCGGAAAGGTTACAGCAGTCGTTAATGGATACCGCCAGTAAACTAGAAATGGAAGGCAAACCGTTGGTGTTATTAGTGGCTGCACCGGTACGCTTAACTTTATCAAAGTTTACCCGTTTGTTTATACCCGACATGCACGTAATGGCATTTAACGAAGTGCCTGATAACAAACAACTGGTTATAGAAGCTTCTATAGGCGTTGAAAGCTAAGAGACCTAAGGTCTTTTTAACAGAGGAATACCGATATGCAAGCGAAACGTTTTATTGCTGCTGACATGCGCCGCGCTCTTGATATGGTGAAAGAAGAGTATGGCGAAGACGCCATGATTATTTCAACCGAACGAACAGTCAAGGGTGTTGAGCTAGTGGCTACCGGTGAAGCCGCACTGGATCAGCTCCAGCATAGTTTATCGGCATCTGCGAATGTATCAACCCCGATGATGTCTGAGCGTCAACAAAACATTGCGAAGGCTGCAGCCGGGTTTAAATCAGGGGATAAATCAGAGTTCCAGTCAGGGTTTCAAGCAGTAGCAGCAGATACGGTTCCTCAAACTAGTCAGCTTTCGCAACGTGCAGCATTACCATCACGTACAGCTTATTCCTCCTCACCTTCGTCTCGTCGTAGCAGTGAGAATGACGTAGGCCCAGCATCAGGAAAAACCAAGCAACAACTTGCTGACGAGATGGAATTAGCCAATCGTAAAATGCAAGCAGCTCAGCAGGCAGACTCGATGACACTAGAAGATTGGGCAGATAAAGAATATGCTCAGTTACAGGCGAAACAGGCAAAGTCTCAACTGCAGTCTAAGCAGTCCCGATCGCTCATAGAGCAACATCCACAAGAGCAGCGACAGTCACAGAGTAAGTCGCAGCTTGTGCCAGAATATTCGTCACAGCTACAGAATGATGCGCAGGCATCTTTTGAGCGTCAATCACGCCAAGATCAGCAGTCACAAGATAATGATATTCGTCGTCTTCACAATGAAATTGCCGAGATGCGCGAGACACTCGAAATACAACTGATACATATGTCTGATATGCAGGAGCGTCAAATTATTGGCATGGATCAGATTGTTGATTCAAACCAATATAATGTAGATAGTATTCAACCTAATCAACCGAGTAAATATAATCAAGTGGGGCAACTAAATCTCAAAAGAATAAAGTCACAGCTTGATTTTTTATCCTTGCCTAAAGCGGCAAATGATAAAATCGTTAATTGTTTACAAAAAAAACCGATATCGACAGTTAAAAAATCACTATTGTGGGCACACATTCTTACACAGGTCTCACGGCAGATCCCTAGCGATACATCGGACCCTGTTTCTCAAGGTGGCATTTATGCTTTCTTAGGAACTACAGGCGTTGGCAAAACCACCACCATAGCTAAGCTTGCCGCACGCTATGTGATGGAAAACGGCCCTGATGATGTGGTGTTACTCACTACCGATAGGCATCGTATCGCGGCCCATAACCAGCTGACCTCTCTTGCAAAAGTATTAAATGTACGGGTCGAAATTGTCGATGAGCTCAATCACCTGCCGCACTATTTAGATCAGCTACAAGAATATTCGCTGATCTTAATTGACACCCCAGGAATGGGTCATGCGGACCCATTGCTAAAGCCACACCTCAATATATTAAAACAATGCGAGGCAGTACAAAACGTATTTGTAGCCCCCGCAAATAATCAATATCAAATGATTAAAGCTTCATTACATAGCTATGGTGTCACTAACCTAGATTATTGTGTAATGACCAAGCTGGATGAATGTGCGACCTTGAGTGATGCAACCGGTGTACTGATTGAGCATAACCTGCCTCTGGCATATATCACCGACGGGCAATCTGTACCTGAAGATATTGCGATTCTTAAAGCCTCAGAATTTGTAGCTCGTGGCGTTAACTTGTTGAAAAAACAGCGAAAAAATAACGCGTTAGAGAGTCAACGCTATTCTCAATCATAAATTAAACATCCGCCTGTAACGCAGCAGGCGATATTGGAGAAAGCAACTATACTTTATTCAATATCTATAGGTAGTAAGAATCATCATGATTATAGGAGTAAGGTAATCCATGAGTCATCCAGTTCAAGTTATTGCCGTAACGGGTGGTAAAGGCGGGGTAGGTAAGAGTAATATCTCCGTCAATTTAAGTATAGCGCTTGCAGCCATGAACCGACGAGTGGTGTTGATGGATGCTGATCTAGGGCTTGCAAATATAGATATCTTATTAGGTATTCGGGCAGAAAAAACCATCGCTGATGTCTTGTCGGGAGAATGTACCTTACGGGAAATATTAATTAAAGGCCCCGGTGGTATTCGTATCGTGCCTGCTGCTTCTGGGGTGCAACATATGGCCTCACTCAATGTCCAGCAACACGGTGCGATGATTCAAGCATTTAGTGATTTAGAAGATCAGTTGGATGTGTTGGTTATCGATACGGCTGCGGGTATCTCTGATACGGTGGTGAGTTTTGTTAGAGCTGCGCAAGAGGTGTTAGTGGTGGTGTGCGACGAACCATCTTCTATTACCGATGCTTATGCACTGATTAAATTACTCAATAAAGAATATGGTCTTGTGCGTTTTCGCGTGATTGCAAATATGGTGGAATCTCCTAAAGAAGGGCACAGTTTGTTTATTAAGCTCAGTGGTGTCTGTGAACGTTTTCTCGATGTAACTATGCAATATGTAGGTGCAGTTCCCTTCGATACCAATGTACGTAAAGCAGTGCAACGACAAAAACCTGTAATAGAAATGTTTCCTCAAACAAAAGCATCTCAGGCGTATCGTCAATTAGCTCATAAAGTGGATGGGTGGCCGGTACAGTCTTCCCCTAGAGGGCATTTAGAATTTTTTGTGGAAAGTTTATTGGCATCATCGATTGCTAGCCACTCTCATGCGACTAGTCATCAATAGTTATTGTGACAACAATAACAGTGTCTCAAATCAAGGTGCTGACAGCTATTATATTTAATCAGTCTGCTGTCGATTACAATAAAATCATTCTATTAATAAAAGTTGGTAGTAATAATGACTTCTGAGGGCATTGGTTTGTACGAACAAGCTCATCAATCCACACAAGTGAGCTCACCTATCGATATTTGCGTCGAAGACTACGCGGATCTTGTGAAGCGTATCGCACAGTATATGGTGGCTAAAATGCCAGCGAGTGTGCAAGTAGACGACCTTATACAGTCGGGCATGATTGGCTTGCTCGAAGCCGCAAAAAAATATGACGGTTCACGAGGTGCAAGCTTTGAAACTTATGCAGGTATTCGTATCCGTGGAGCAATCGTTGATGAGATTCGTAAAGGCGATTGGGTGCCACGATCAGTTCATCGTAATAGTCGTCGTATTAGTGACACTATTCGCCAGTTAGAAGCGAAATTCGGTCGAGACCCAAAAGATAGCGAAGTAGCTGAAGCAATGGGTATAGAAATAGACGACTACTATACTATGTCTAATGATGCATTGTCAGGGCGTTTATTTAGTATTGATGTTTCATTTGAAAATGATGCTGCGATCATTAGCGAAGATAAACCCTCATCTTTTACAGAACCCGATATCAGCGTGCAACAACAAGCATTACGATCTTCTCTAGCGCAAGCAATAGACAGTTTACCCGAACGCGAAAAACTCGTTTTATCACTTTATTACGATCAAGAGCTTAACTTAAAAGAAATTGGTCATATTTTAGGCGTTAGTGAATCTAGAATTAGCCAGATTCACAGTCAAGCTGCATTAAGATTACGAGCAAAATTAAAAGACTGGCAGCCAACGTAATTACCTAGCTTATTTTAGGTGATTCACTGGCTACATCGAAAACAACGTCTAGACTGTAAATAGACAGCGTTTTAACGAGTATGTGGAGGTTACATTGGACAAGAATATGAAAATACTCATCGTAGATGACTTTTCGACCATGCGAAGAATTATTAAAAACTTATTGAGGGATTTGGGTTTTACCAACACTCAGGAAGCGGATGACGGTTTGACCGCCTTGCCCATGCTTAAATCAGGTGATTTTGATTTTTTGGTTACCGATTGGAATATGCCCGGCATGACAGGCATTGAGTTACTTAAAGAAGTAAGAGCTGATGACAGGCTCGCAAGCTTGCCGACATTAATGGTGACGGCAGAAGCGAAAAAAGATCAAATTGTCGAGGCGGCACAAGCTGGAGTCAATGGTTATGTTGTTAAGCCATTCACCGCTCAAGCATTGAAGGATAAAATAGAAAAGATTTTTGATCGAGTATAGAAAAGTATATCAATATTAACTGAAAAACACCGTTTTAATAGTAGAAGGTTAATTAATGGAAGCCCAATTAAGTACATCGCAGCCAGATATGATTGAAGAACTTCGCCAATGTGCAGCTGCATTAACCGAAAAATTACAAAGCGATCAATACGAAGAAGCATCAGCATTAATTGAAAAATTGATGGTGTGTCGAGATCAACATATTTTCCAATCAATAGGCAAGCTAACGCGAGGCTTGCATGATGCCATGCTTAATTTTAACGTTGATGGTGGTGTATGTGCACCATCAGATGCATCCGCCGAGGAATGTGAATTTAATGATGCTTCTAACCGTTTAAATTACGTTATTGAGTTGACACAAAATGCGGCAGAAAAAACCATGGATATGGTTGAAGAAGCTGCGCCCATATCGTTAGGTCTGGGGCAAGAAGCTGCGGTACTCAAAACAGAATGGTTACGCTTGCGCCAACGTGAAATGACACCGGAAGAGTTCAGAGTGTTTTATACGCGTTTAGATGGTTTTTTTGATGTGACCAGTACAAGTACGCTCAAGTTAAACGAGAATTTACAAAACATTATTCTTGAACAAGGCTTTCAGGACTTAACCGGACAAGTTCTCAAACGCGTGATCAGCTTAGTGAGCGAAGTAGAAGGCAGCCTAGTCTCACTTGTGCGCATTGCCGGTCAAGTTGAATCAATTGTCGGAATTAATCCTGAAGAAGTGAAAGCGGGCGCGAATGATGAAAGAGACATTAAAGGAGAAGGTCCTCAAGTAAAAGCAGAGGAACGAGAAGATGTCGTAAACAGTCAAGATGAAGTCGACGATCTATTATCCAGTTTAGGTTTTTAAGGGGAACTCAATGAGTTTTGCTGATGATGAAGAGATACTCCAGGACTTTCTTGTTGAAGCCGGAGAAATTTTAGAACAGCTATCAGAACAGTTAGTTGATTTAGAACAACGTCCTGAAGATAAAGAATTACTCAATGCAATTTTTAGAGGTTTTCATACCGTAAAAGGTGGAGCAGGATTTTTACAGCTTGATGCAATGGTGGAGTGTTGCCACGTTACCGAGAACCTATTTGACATATTACGTAATGGCCAACGTGAAGTCACCTCAGAATTAACCGATGTGGTACTGCAAGCGCTTGATACTGTTAACCTTCAATTTGAAGCAATAAAGCAAGGTCAAGAAATAGCATCAGCTGATCCAGAATTACTTCTTATGCTAGGGCGATTAGTGGCAGGTGAAGACCTTTCTGCCGATATAGAAACTGCTGAAGAAGAGGTAGTGCCTGAACAGGCAGCACCTGAGCAAACTGTACCTGAAGAACCACAAGCCGGTGCTCCGGGTGATGATATTACTGACGGCGAGTTTGAAAAACTTGTTGATGCGGTAAGTGGTGCGCCAGAAAAAATTGAAGCAGCTACACCTGTCGAAACAGCATCGGTTACTGTCGATAGTGATAGTGATGAAATAACCGATGACGAATTTGAAAATCTACTCGATCAATTACACGGTAAAGGTAAAGGTCCTGCTAGATCACCAGCTGCTTCAACACCAAGTGCCGCCGAATCAGCAAAACCAGCAGCAGGTGATAGCGACCTGATCGACGATGATGAATTTGAAGCGTTGCTTGACCAATTACACGGTAAAGGCCGAGGCCCTACCAAGCATGATGCTGCAGTTCCTGAAGTGAAAGTCTCAGCACCTAATGAGGCGCCTAGTGAAAAAGCGGCCGCGGCTACCCCTAAAAAGGTTGAAGCCGTTAAAACAGAAGCTGCTAAAATAAAACCGCCTAAAGCCGCTGTACAGAAAAAACCAGAAGCCGCAGCTAAAACCCCCGTAAAATCACCTGCAAAAGACACTCCAGTGCCACCTGCACCCGCTGCCGAGACTACGGTGCGTGTTGATACACAACGTTTAGACGATATTATGAATATGGTCGGCGAGCTAGTACTTGTGCGCAATCGCCTGGTTCGTTTGGGAGACAAAAGTACAGATGAGGCACTCGGTAAAGCAGTGGCAAATTTAGATGTGGTCACAGCAGATTTACAAACATCGGTAATGAAAACACGGATGCAGCCCATCAAAAAAGTGTTTGGTCGTTTCCCTAGAGTGGTACGTGATTTAGCACGTAACTTGAAAAAAGAAATTAGTTTAGAGTTGGTAGGTGAAGAAACTGACCTCGACAAAAACTTAGTTGAGGCATTGGCTGATCCCTTAGTGCATTTGGTGAGGAACTCCGTTGATCACGGGATTGAGATGCCTGATGTTAGGGTGAGTAATGGTAAAGATAAAGTGGGAAGAGTGATCCTAGCTGCTCAGCAAGAAGGCGATCATATCCTATTATCTATTACTGATGATGGCGGCGGTATGGATGCGAATAAACTACGCGAGATTGCCGTGACTAAAGGATTAATGGATAACGATGCAGCGCAACGTTTATCGGATACCGAAGCATTTAATTTGATTTTTGCACCTGGATTTTCAACTAAAACAGAAATTTCAGATGTATCTGGTCGTGGCGTAGGCATGGATGTGGTTAAAACCAAAATCATGCAGCTCAATGGTTCAATCGAAATAGAATCAGAAATGGGTAAAGGCACGAAAATACTGATTAAAGTTCCGCTGACACTAGCAATTATGCCTACGCTCATGATCATGTTGGGTTCGCAGGCTTTTGCATTGCCACTAGTCAGCGTAAATGAAATTTTCCATATGAATCTGGAGAAAATAAATATTGTTGATGGTCAAGAATGTATATCCATTCGTGATCAGGCAGTGCCATTGTTCTTCTTGAAAAATTGGTTAGTCAATGGCTCGGCTAATCAAGAAAAACCTAGTGAAGCACACGTAGTGATAGTGACTGTTGGTACACAGCGAGTTGGTTTTGTAGTCGACCAACTTGTTGGCCAAGAAGAAGTTGTGATTAAACCTTTAGGGAAGATGTTGCACGGTACACCAGGCATGGCAGGGGCAACGATTACCGGTGATGGTAATATTGCATTGATTTTAGATGTGCCCAGTATGTTACAACGTTATGCTACCAGTAACGTATAAGCTGATTAATGATGCCCATCACGGTACTTATTGTTGATGATTCCCATTTTTTTCAGCGTGTATTGAAAGAGATTATTAGCGAAAATAAAAATTTTAAAGTAGTAGGTGTCGCTAATAATGGACTAGAAGCAATAGAAAAAGTGGCTAGCTTACGACCCGATGTAGTGACCATGGATTATGAAATGCCCATGATGGATGGGGTGACGGCAGTTCAGGAAATAATGTCGACAAACCCATTGCCCATCTTAATGCTCTCTTCGATGACATTTTCAGGAGCAAAAATCACAATTGATGCGTTAGAAGCTGGCGCTGCTGACTTCATGACAAAAAACTTTGCCGAAATTTCTGGCAAAGGAGCCGCCATTAAAAAACGTTTATACGATACGCTTTTAGCGTTAGGCCAAAGTCGCTCACACAGTCAACACTCTTCTGTGCAAGGCACTAGCCCTGCAATCGGTGGCCAAGAAAAAAGCAGCGCCTCCGTCATTGTCACTAAGCAACGATTAACTCCGTCAGAAAAAAATATCTCTACTGGTTTACGTGACCGGCCTAAAGGTGATACTCATGCGGTGGTATCGGCAGCGAACTCTTCAGGTAAGAAAAATGACAATCTGGGTAAAACTGTAAAAATTATTGCGATTGGCGCATCAACAGGCGGGCCTGCGGCCTTAACTGATTTGCTTAAAGGTATTCCTGCTGACTTTCGCTTCCCTATATTGATTGTTCAGCATATGCCCCAGAATTTCACCTTGGCTTTTTCGCAACGATTAAATAAACAATGCGAGATAGAAGTAAAAGAAGCAGAAAATGGCGATTATATTCAACCGGGACGAGCTTTATTGGCGCCGGGTGGAAAGCAAATGATCATTGATAAAAACAATAAAAACAGAATAAAGGTAATGGAATCTTCAGTCGATATTCATTATAAACCCTGTGTTGATATTAACTTTGCCTCGTTATCTAATAGTTATGGTGGCTCGGTCTTAGGTATTGTATTGACAGGTATGGGCAGTGATGGGCGTGATGGCGCGCGCTTACTGACAGAAAGGGGTTCGACCATATGGACACAGAAACAAGATAGTTGTGTGGTTTATGGTATGCCTATGGCAGTTGACCGCGCTAACTTATCAAGTGCATCTTTTAATATAAAAGATATGATAAATAATCTTAAAGAATTATAAGCGGTTTATATCATTAAATGTCTAAATATTACTTCCCCCCCCCTAGTAGTTATTAATTATTGCTAAAAAATTATTTTGTACTATGTTCATATAGTACGTCTTTTTATATATTATAGTTTTGTTCGAAAATAATAGCCTGCTAATACACCATAAAAAATTACCCGACCTAGATTTATGTAAAGAATATCTATTGTTTAGAGAATATCTATGAAGTTAGACTTGTTAAGTATTATAGGGATTATGATTGCCTTTGCCGCATTACTGGGCGGAAATTTTCTTGAAGGTGGTGCATGGCAGCAGCTTATTAACGGGCCTGCTGCATTAATCGTGTTTGGAGGTACGATTGGCGCTGCTATTTTGCAAACACCCCATACCTCATTAAAACGAGCATTAAAGCTGTCTCGTTGGATTATTTTCCCCCCGGTGATTGACTACAAAAAAACCATTGAAAAAATTGCGGAATGGTCGAGGATTACTCGTCAAAAAGGCCTGCTAGGTTTGGAAGATCAGGTCAATAAAGAAACAGACCCCTATATACAGAAAGCGTTAAAGTTATTAATCGATGAAGGCTCTCCACAGACATTACGCCGTGTACTCGAAGCAGATTTGATTCTTGATGAGCAGCGAGATCAAGACGCCGTTAAGTTTTACACTAGCATGGGAGGCTATGCGCCAACCATTGGTATTATTGGTGCTGTAATGGGGCTAATTTATGTCATGCGCAATTTAGGTGACCCGTCACAGTTAGGTGCTGGTATTGCGGTTGCTTTCATCGCTACTATTTATGGCGTGGCTTTAGCTAACTTATTGTTACTGCCTATTGCTAATAAATTAACGACTTATGTCAATAATCGATCCCATTTAAAAGAGTTGGTTATTGAAGGCGCTATTTATGTCGCTGATGGAGAAAATCCGCGTTCTATCACACTAAAACTTGATGGGTTTATTACATAGCCCAAGGTCTACCATGTTAAAGGTCTACTATGTTAAAGGTCTACTATGTTAAAGGTCTACTATGTTAAAGGTCTACTATGTTAAAGGTCTACTATGTTAAAGGTCTACTATGTTAAAGGTCTACTATGTTAAAGGTCTACTATGTTAAAGGTCTACTATGTTAAAGGTCTAC
>JBLHVX010000024.1:0-15734 GCA_047628835.1 Granulosicoccus sp. | reverse complement strand
AACGAATAGATCAAACCATTAATAATATTTTACAATTTTCTAGGCGTAAACAATCGTCACCAGAAATGATTAACTTATGCGAATGGATCACTCGGTTCAAAAACTCTTATTTGTCATCAAAACGTTCACAATTAGTTTTATCGTTTGAAAAAACGCACATTTACGGTCGCATTGATAAAAACCACTTACAGCAAATTATTAGCAATTTAGTAGACAACTCATTTCGACATGGACACAAAAAAGACGATGAGATTACTTATATCACAGTAAATATTAATAAACTCTCGAAAAGGCCATTCATAGATATAACTGACGACGGTGATGGCATTATTAATAGCGATATAGATAAAATTTTTGAGCCATTTTTCACCACCAAGCCTAGCGGTTCAGGTTTGGGCTTATACCTATGCAGAGAGCTTTGTCAGGCCAATCAAGCAGACATTATTTATATTGAGAAATCAGACATTCAACGGAGCTGTTTTAGGCTTATTTTTAACGAACCCAAACAGAAAGCATCACACAATGAATAACCATATTCTCGTCGTTGACGACGAACCGGATATAAGACAACTTCTGTCAATAACCCTATCTCGAATGGGTTATACCTCGCTGTGTGCAGAAAACACCAAACAAGCATATGACGCGTTAAACAGTCAATCATTTAACCTATGCATTAGCGACTTAAAACTACCCGATGGCTCTGGATTAGATATTGTAGAATATATCAAGAAAAAAGACCCTAAATTACCCGTCATTGTTATCACTGCTCATGGCTCTATGGATGCAGCAATTCGCGCCATGAAACTCGGCGCTTTTGACTTCATCAATAAACCATTTGACCTAAAAAACTTACGAGCACTTATTGAGAATGCTATCGCCGTCAAGCAAGAATACGAGCCTGACAATAACAACATCATCGGCATGTCCGACACTATCAAGCAACTACAAAAAAAAATCCATCAAGTATCTCGGTCTCAAGCACCCATTTTCATCAATGGCGAATCAGGCAGTGGTAAAGAGCTTGTCGCGCGCGCGATCCATTCCTCTAGCGCCAGAAAAAAACAACCTTTTATTGCTATTAACTGTGGCGCCATTCCCAAAGAGTTAATGGAGAGTGAGTTTTTCGGGCATAAAAAAGGGAGCTTTACTGGTGCACACCAAGACAAACAAGGTTTATTTCAAGCCGCGCACGGAGGCACACTACTACTTGATGAAATAGCTGACTTACCATTAGATATGCAAGTTAAGTTACTGCGCGTTATTCAAGAAAAATGCATTAGACCTGTTGGCACACAACTAGAAATACCTGTCGATATAAGGCTGATTAGCGCTACACATCAAAACCTATTAGAAAAAGTAAAAGAAGGCACATTCCGGAATGATCTTTTTTACCGGGTCAACGTCATTGACATTCATGTCCCCCCTCTTCGAGATAGACTAGATGACGTTGCACTACTCAGCACGTTTATATTAGGTAAAATTTCCCAGCGAAACAACACCAACAACCATAAAATAACGGCATCAGCTTTAGAACTGTTAGAAACATACCGCTACCCCGGCAATATCCGTGAGCTAGAAAATATTTTAGAGCGCGCTTGCGCACTATCTGAAGGTGCTTATATTGAACCCGAACATTTACTATTACCTAAAGTTTTAGAGGATACGAGTATAGAAATAACACATGTTCACGCCGAAGAAAAACATAAAGACAATGCTCATTCTAGCTATGATGCTAGCGCACAATCGATTGATGATTACTTAGAGAATATTGAAAAAGATATATTGCTCGATTCATTAAACAACAGTCGTTGGAATCGAACGGCAACCGCAAAAAGATTAGGAATTAGCTTTAGATCACTACGATATAGATTGAAGAAGCTGGGGATTGACATTGACAACAATAGCTAGGAGACTGTCCATAAATGACAAGAAAAAATATAACGAAAAAAACGCTCAAGGTGAGTGTGATAAAAAACATCAAATGGATGTTTTAGCTTTAGATTGACAACTTTTACCTAGCTATTCAGATAATATTAACGTCTAAATCCCGATTAAGATCGTAGCTCTTTAGGAAGAGAGAAACTAATATTTTCAGGCTTACCGGAGAGTTCTTGCGGGGCGCTTGCGCCACATGACTGCAGAGCAACAAGTACCTGCTGTATTAAAATATCAGGAGCAGATGCGCCTGCGGTTACGCCGACGGACTGCTTATCACTTAACCATGTCTTATCAATATCATCAGCTGAGTCGATCAAATAAGCCTCTGTACCACAACGTTCCGCCAATTCACGCAAGCGATTGGAGTTTGAGCTATTGGGAGAACCAACTACAAGCACTAAGTCGCATTCTAATGCTAGCTGCTTTACTGCATCTTGGCGGTTTTGGGTGGCATAACAAATGTCGTCAGTGCGCGGCCCTTCTATACAGGGAAATTTTTCTCGTAATGCAGCGATGACTTTCACTGTATCATCCATTGATAAAGTGGTCTGAGTCACATAGCTGAGGGCAGCGGGATTTTTAACAACAAGATTGGCAACATCTTGCTCGTCTTCGACCAAATAGATCATTCCACCATTAACGTTATCGTACTGTCCCATTGTACCTTCTACTTCTGGGTGTCCTTCATGGCCAATCAAAATACATTCGGTGCCGTCTTGACTGTATTTGGTCACTTCTAAATGTACTTTTGTCACTAGCGGGCAGGTTGCATCAAACACTTTAAGTTCGCGACGTTCGGCATCGTTTTTAACGGCTTTTGCGACACCATGCGCACTAAAAATGACGATTTTATCGTCAGGCACTTCATCTAATTCATCTACAAAGATCGCACCGCGGTCACGTAAAGAGTCGACGACAAATTTATTATGCACCACCTCGTGTCGAACATAGATGGGAGGCCCATAAACATCCAGCGCACGGTTAACAATATCAATAGCGCGATCAACACCGGCACAAAAACCCCGAGGATTGGCTAATTTAATCTGCATCATAAACACCTAATTGTTTTTCCTATCGTCGCCGCTTATCACGAGTACACGTTAATGCTGGACTTTAATGCTGAACAGTCGGCTCAACAGAAATAATTTGCACTTCGAATAAAACGTCTTTCCCTGCCAAAGGGTGATTAAAATCGACTGTGACCTCTTCGTCAGTGAAACCAGAAACAACTCCCGGTAACTCAGTTTTTTGCGCGTCGGCAAATGACAATACCAAGCCTTTTTCTAAGGTAATATCATCGGCAAATTGATCTCGTTTGATAGTTTGCATATTGTTCGGATTATGTTGACCAAAACCTTTTTCTGGCAAAACAGTAAAGGTTTCTCGACTGCCAGCCGCCAGCCCCATAACCACTTCTTCAAACCCTTCTAATAAATTACCATCACCTACGGTGAAAGTGGCCGGCTCTTCGTCGAAGGTGGAATCAATCACCTCACCCGTTTGCAGGGTAATCGAAAAATGCAAGGTAACTATCGTACCTTCTGCTATAACAACGTGGGACATCATGCTTATTTAATACCTTTATGCTTTTTGAAAATTTTAAAATACGAGAAACATTATTTATAACAACACTGCTGTCCCGTTACTTAATGTTGTCATGCCGAGCTTGACTCGGTATCCAGCCAGCGCCTGAAATCACTAGATTCCGGGTAAGCAAAAAACGCTTTCCGAAATGACGAGATCTTGTTTTACTTTTCATGTCTCTTGCTAACCATATTTGTCATGCCGGGCTCTATCCGGTACTGTTTGGCCTTCGTCAGTATGGCTAATAGTCAATTTTCATAAAGTTAACGGGACAGCAGTGTTATACCAAAGCAAATACATTTCACACCCTACTCTGTTGTTTTTTTATTTGTGTCGACAAACAACATATCAATAATCAAACATGCTGCACCCAACATAATGGATGAGTCTGCAATATTAAATGCCGGCCAATGACAGCTTTGACTAGAGAAAATATAATAGAAGAAAGACAGGCAATTGCTAGTGTCGGTAATGTAAAACCAGTCGATAAAATCAACCACATAGCCGAGATAAACTCGATCCCAGAGATTACCAATAGCACCACCAAGCACTAAAGACAAACCCAATATTTCTAGTTTTTTCTCAGGTTTAGCGCAAAGTATCCACACCACCAAAAAAACACTGACCACAAATGCCACAACACCTAAAAAAACACGCTGCCAACCACCTGCATCAGATAAAAAACTAAACGCTGCACCGTAATTATGCAATAAGGTAAAGTTAAAATACGGCAAAAAAGCAACGGGCTGGGCATGTAACAAGCTACCCGATGCGATATATTTAGTAAGCTGATCAGCAATAATAATCAGCAGCACCAAGCCAAACCAAACATATTTTTTGTGCGGTTGCTGCATCGCTATTTGTTCTTTTAGTAAACCGAGTTTCGCTTTAAGCAAAGTGACGCACCTCACCTTCACCATCAATATTATCGACACAGCGACCACATAATTCTGGATGCGATGCATGCTGCCCGACATCGGGGCGATGATGCCAGCAACGAACACACTTATCATCAGCATTCGCTTCAACCAAGACCGACAAGCCTTCCACGTCGGTCGCGTCTGACAACTCCGATGGAGTAACGTCACTGACTATCGCTGACGATGTAATCAGTACAAAACGTAGCTCGTCATCTAAACGGGTCAGCTGCTTAAATAACTCCCCATCACAATAAAGCGTCACGGATGCAGTTAGCGATTTACTAATCACCCCGTCATTTCGCTTAGACTCGATCACCTTATTGACGGCATTTTTCACTTGCGCGATGATCGCCCAGTAAGCCGCATCCATCTCGTCATTATTTTCTGCCTGCGGCAAGTCATACCATTCAGCCAGAAAGACTGATGCCTCACGGCCACTCGCTTTAGGTAAAGCATCCCACAACTCATCGGCGGTATAACTTAATATCGGTGCAATCCAGCGAGTGAAAGCTTCGGCAATATAATACAGCGCGGTTTGTGCTGAGCGACGAGCCACGCTATCTGATTTAGTCGTGTACTGGCGATCTTTAATAATATCGAGATAAAAACCACCCATATCCACAATACAAAAATTGTGTAGCTTTTGATAAATATTATGTAACTGATAAGTATCGTAATTATCAATAATGTCTTGCTGCAATTCACGCGCACGACTGATGGCCCATTTGTCCAATTCAACAAGGTCATTTATTGGCAACAAATCTGTTTCGGGATTAAATCCTTCTAGGTTTGCCAATAAAAAGCGAGCGGTATTACGAATACGACGATATGAATCGGCAGTGCGCTTTAGAATTTCATCCGATACGCTCATTTCGGCGCTAAAGTCTGTCGCTGACACCCACAAGCGCAATACATCTGCGCCTAAATCGTTCATGACTTTTTGTGGCGGAATGACATTGCCTAAGGATTTAGACATTTTTTTGCCTTGTGCATCGACAGTAAAGCCGTGAGTTAACACTTGCTTATACGGCGCCTCACCATTAATGGCCATCGATGTTTTTAACGATGATTGAAACCAACCACGATGCTGATCTGAACCTTCTAAATATAAATCGGCGGGAAACTGTAAATTATCACGATCACGTAAAACAGAGTGATGGGTTACTCCAGAGTCAAACCACACATCTAATGTATCGGTAACTTTCTCGTATTGCTCTGCATCGCCTGCGTCTAATAACTCAGCCGCGTCCAAATCAAACCACGCATCGATACCATCTTGCTCAATTTTTTGCGCGACTTTTTCAATGAGTTCTGGTGTATTCGGATGCATCTTTTGTGTTTGTTTGTGCACAAACAACGTAATAGGCACACCCCACGTGCGCTGACGTGAAACGCACCAATCCGGGCTGCCATCAACCATACCTTGAATACGTGCTTCACCCCATTGAGGGATCCACTCTACGTTTTCAATCGTTGATTTTATTTTTGTACGTAAATCTTTGTGATTCAAGGTAATAAACCATTGCGGTGTCGCACGATAAATTAACGGGGTTTTAGTCCTCCAGCAATGCGGAAAACTATGTTCAAATTTTGTTTGGAAATATAAGGCTTGCTGCTCTTCCAATAGCGCAACGATTTTATCGTCTACTTTATACACGTGTTCGCCAGCAAACAGCTCTACACCCGCATGAAAAGTGCCATCACCTTGAATATTATTTAAGGTTTCTATTCCATATTTTTGTGCGACTTGGAAATCTTCTGGCCCATGATCCGGGGCAGTATGCACACAACCGGTACCTGCATCAGTAGTCACATGATCACCCAAAACAATCGGTAGCTGACGCGCATAAAAAGGATGATCCAGCACTAATTTATCTAACGCCATTCCAGTTATACGGCCAACAATACTGTAATCGTCTACACCGCCACGAGACATCACTTCTTCGTGCAGCGCGTCGGCCACCAGCAAACGCTCTTCACCCGCTTGCACTACAATGTAATCAAGCTCCGCATTAACACTCACAGCTAGACTTGACGGCAGCGTCCACGGCGTCGTGGTCCAAATTAAGACCGACACTTTGCCCGTACCCGCTAAATTGTCGATGCGCTGAGCTAGTTCAGTTTCGTCGGTGACGGCATAACGCACATAAATCGAATAGGACACTTTATCTTGATATTCGACTTCTGCTTCTGCCAGTGCAGAACCACCTACCACACTCCAGTAGACGGGTTTAAAGCCGCGAACCAAGTAACCGTTTTCAGCTATTTTACCTAGGGCACGCACTGTATTCGCTTCAGTTTTAAAGTCCATAGTAAGATAAGGGTTATCCCAATCACCCAATACACCCAAGCGTATAAAGTCTTCTTTCTGGCCTGCCACTTGTTTCGCCGCGTATTCTCGACATTTTTGACGAAAGGTTTTCACATCAACTTTATGTCCAGCCTTACCCACTTTCTTCTCAACATTGTGCTCAATAGGCAGACCATGACAGTCCCAACCTGGCACGTAAGGCGCATCAAACCCGCTAAGGGTTTTTGATTTAACGATGATATCTTTGATGATTTTATTCACCGCATGGCCAATATGAATATTGCCGTTGGCGTAAGGGGGGCCATCGTGCAGAATGAATTTTTTCTTACCCGCCCGGGCATCACGAATAGCGTGATACACCTCATCAGCATTCCACTTTTTAAGGATATGCGGTTCGCGCTGCGCAAGATTGGCTTTCATAGGGAAAGAGGTGTTGGGTAAGTTCAGTGTTGCTTTGTAATCGGTCATAAGTAAAGTCGTATGCTTAAAGGTAAATTAGAAATAAAATAAACGTTGTTTGAAATTAAAGTAGACATTAAGTAATAAACTTATGCAGCTGTGGTCACCCACTGTCTAGCTTGCTGGACATCTTTTTGGATTTGTTGGCGCAAACTATCGACCCCACCGAAACGCTTTTCTTCTCTGATTTTATGGACAAATTGCACCACAATCATCTGCCCATAAAGGTCGTCATTTCGATCAAACAGATGTACTTCGAGAATCGGTTTCGTATCACCCGATACCGTAGGGCGAACACCTACGTTCGCGACACCTGGTAAAACCTCACCGTTTTCCAAGGTAGTGTTCACCACAAACACGCCCGCCAATGGCGAGCGGTAACGCTGTAAATGCACATTGGCCGTTGGCGCACCGAGTTGCCGCCCTAACTGCTGGCCTTTGACTACTCGACCACTAATAGTGTAGTTTTTACCTAATAAAGCAGGTACACGATCAAATTCAGATAGCTCCAACGCTCGTCGAATACGCGTGCTACTCACACGTTCACCATCAACAAGATAGGTCGCGGTATCGGTGACTGCAAAACCCGCTTTTTGACCCGCAGACTGTAATAATGCGTAATTGCCTTGTCGCCTACGACCAAAACAAAAATCATCACCAATAACCAATGATTGAACCCCTAAACGTTCAACCAAAATATGTTGGATAAAATCATCTGCTGGCAACTGGCTTAACCACTGATTAAATGGCAAGCAAAAGACCCGATCAACACCCGCTGCAAATAGAGCTTCTATTTTCTCTCGCAACAGCATTAAACGCGCTGGCGCTTTTTCACCCGAGAAAAACTCGTGGGGTTGCGGCTCAAAAATCATTACCAGCGATGGCAACTGCCGCTCACGCGCCTGATGAACTACTTGCTGCAATATAGCCTGATGCCCCAAATGCACGCCGTCAAAAGCACCGATGGTCACTACATTCCCACGATGCTCTGGTCGCACATTGTGCAAACCACGAAGAAATTCATGAGAAGGCATGCCTTATACGTACTCCATCATCGTTTAGAAAATCAAAAAAGGCGGCAAGTATAACTTTTAACCGAAAAAAACGTAAGTAAGAATCATTAAAAGGGGGCGTTTTTCAAAGCGATATCAAATACTTTAATGAAGATCTATGAACGAAGCACATCAATACCCCTACATGTCATTCGCAAGCGGTACACACATAGTATTTTATCCTACGCGAACAATTATTTGCTCACGACATTTGGCGTACATGGCGCAAGCGCAAACCACTCGCCAGCAGAACCGATAGGTAGACCATAAGACCCGTTGCACAACAAGCCGCCATCATCATTACTCGCTGCCACATATCTAAGACTGACCAATCGGGCACGATATAAAACGAGCCCCACAATAATAACCCCATCGCCACATTGGCGATAAGCAATCGAGCAATATATAGACCCCAACCTGCCAATGGTTGATACACGCCCTGCTTACGCAAGCCACGATACAACAAACCTGCATTCAGCCATGCGGACAACGCGGTTGCCAGCGCCAAACCCACATGCCCAATCTGCCAAAGATAATGAAATGGAATCACCAAAGCAAGGTTAAACACCATATTCACTGCCATCGCAATAATGCCAATCTTTACGGGGGTTTTAGTATCTTGGCGAGCAAAATAACCCGGCGCCAACACCTTAATTAACATAAATGCCATTAAGCCAAGCGTATACGCTTGCAAACTTAATGCTGACATAGCGATATCGCGGGCATTCGTTTTACCGTATTCAAACAATACCGTCAGAATAGGTGTCGCCAACAAAAACAAAGCTACCGCTGCAGGTAAAGAAATAATCAATATTAAGCGCAACGCCCAATCTATCGTCTCGCCAAACTTTTTGGTATCTTCACCCACATACTGTCTCGATAAGCTGGGCAAGATCACTGTGCCAATCGCAATCGCAAAAACACCTAGTGGCAACTCCACTAAACGATCTGAATAATACAACCACGATACACTGCCCGTGGGTAAAAACGAGGCCAGCACGGTATCGAGCAATAAGTTAATTTGCGATACCGATACACCGAAAATCGCGGGCGCCATTAATAACAATACGCGCTTTACACCCGGGTCAGCAAAATCCACTTTAGGCGCTGGCAACAAATGAATTTTCCATAGAAACGGTAACTGAAAGGCTAGCTGCACCATACCCGCGACTAATACACCCCAAGCAATTGCGATAACAGGCTGATCAAAGTAAGGGCTTACCCACACCGCAGCGCTGATTAAACAAAGGTTCAAAAATACGGGGGTAATGGCAGGAATCGCAAAGCGGTCATAACTATTAAGGACAGCGCCAGCAAAGCCCGTTAATGAGATCAATAACAAGTAAGGAAAGGTAATACGCAACATCTCTTGGGTTAGCGCGAGCTTGAACGGATCGTTCCAAAAACCCGGTGCAAACACCAAAGTCACCAGCGGCGCAGCGACTACCACTATAATCGTTATCAATAACAGGGAAAAACCAAGACAGCCGCAAACTCGGTCTATCAAGCCTTTCACCGCCTCCATCGAGCCCTTTTCCCGATACTCTGACAATACCGGTACAAACGCTTGCGCAAACGCACCTTCGGCAAATAAACGGCGTAAAAAATTAGGTATTTTAAAGGCAACAAAAAAGGCATCCGCCCCCGCACTCGCACCAATAGTGTGAGCAAATACGACATCGCGCGCCAATCCCAGCACCCGAGATAACATAGTCATCACGCCCACCAACAACCCTGAGCGCAACAACCCTCCATTTTTTACTGGCGGCGGCGTTTTAGGTGTCTCTGTTGGTACTGGTGGAGATACTGGTGGCGATACTGATGGCGATACTGATAGTGTCACGTTAAATGAACTCCGCGACTTATCATAGTCGCTTATTTAATGTCGTATAAAATAGTGCTGTATATGTGTAGATGGCGCGAGTTTACTGGATAATAAGAAAATACACCACGCAGTACCTGACAGCAGCGCTAAGCATACAATAAAAACAATAGCCGACAATCATCGCTAAATCGCAATTGCCTCTTGACTTCAGCGCTTTGAATGGCATAATTGCGCACCCTAAATTCCGTATCAGGGCGTTAGGCAAGAACTCGATGAAGAATCAAACGAAAAACACTAGTCACTAGCTACAGTTAACGTCTTGATTTTTATTCCAGTTTATTTTAAAACTTACATACAGGAGCACTGTGGTGGCCAATTCACCCCAAGCTAAAAAACGCGCAGTTCAAAGTGAAAAAGCACGTAAGCATAATGCGAGCCTACGCTCGATGACTCGTACTCACGTTAAAAAAGTAATTGCCGCTGTTGAAGCTGGCGATGCTGCTGCTGCACAAGCTGCTTACGCCGCTGCCGCACCTATTATCGACAAACTAGCCAATAAAGGCATTATTCATAAGAATAAAGCTGCTCGTCATAAGAGCCGCCTAAACAAGCAAGTTAAAGCGCTAGCTGCTTAACTGCAGTAAGCACAGCAAAAAAGAATACAAAAATCCCTCGATTGCTCTGCAGTAGGGGGATTTTTTATGCCTGCCCGTTAATAACAATCAACCTACCCTTAACCCGCCAAATAAGATTCCCACGCGACGATTAAACACTGCATTTGCTCAAACGTACCCACCGTTATACGCAAGCCTAGGCGATCACCATATACCTTAGGTCTAACCAAGAAACTTTCCGACTGCAAGTAACTCGCCACCTCTTCTGGATTATCGGGAAAACACCACAGATAATTTGCATCGCTTTTCCAATAAGTAATTCTGTGCTTATCTAGCCATGACTCAACCAATGGCTTTGCCCGCTCCATTACCTCTGCAACATAACGTTCGGTTTCAGAAGGGTCATCTAGCGCAGCATTAGCCGCTACAACCGCCAGCTGATTAATATCGTAAGGACCGCGTATATTACACAAGGCCGCAATATTGTCTGCCACACTCATCAAATAGCCAAAACGCAACGATGGCATTCCCCATGTTTTAGAAAAAGTGCGCGTCACAAATAGATTATGACATTCACCGATAAGCGAAACCGCAGTTTCATGGCTGTACTCAAAATAACATTCATCGACTAAAATGGCGGCATTAGGTGCTGCCTGAGCAATTTTTTGAACAACATCACAAGACACCAACGTACCACAAGGGTTGTTGGGGTTAGAAACCACCACAATACGCGTATTTTCATTCACCAAGCTCAACACTCCCGCTAGAGGATAACCGCCCTCTCGAGTGTACTGCGGCTCGTGTATTAGCATTGCTTCAACTTGGGCACACTGATGATACATCGCAAATGAGGGGCCAGGAATAATCGCTTCTGCACCGGATGACGCTACCGCACGAAACACCAGATCAATGCCTTGATCCGAGCCATTAGTGATCATTAGCCGATCACCTGCAACGCCCGCATAGGTCGCTAGTCGCTTAACAATATCGCCATAAGCGGGATACATCTGTAGTCGACCTGCATCAATATAATCATGCAAAGCCTGCTTTACATTCTCCGCTATAGGAATCGTACGCTCATTAAAATCTAGCAAGGTAAACGCATTAGGATTGCGCCCCTCTAGCGGTGGCGCATAAGCAGACAAGGCAACGATATGAGAATTAATCACAGACATGGCTTTTCCAATGATTTAATTAGAGGGAGAAAAATTTAACACTATAGATACTTGACGATATAAATGAAAAAAGTCGAACCGGCTCCAGGGGGCTGCCCGAGGACGGCCTTCTAGACCAACACAAGATTATCGCGATGGATGAGCTCTTCTTCGTTTTTATATCCCAGCAAACTTTCAATTTTTTCGCTGGGCTGGCCGAGGATTTTCTGGGCGTCCTGATAATTATAATTCACTAGACCACGAGCCACTTCTTTGCCGTCAACCGATTTACAAATCACCATATCGCCACGAGTAAAACGCCCAGCAATAGCAACGACACCAACCGATAAGAGACTTTTTCCAGACCGAAGCAATACATCTACAGCACCATCATCCAACACAAGCTCACCGCGTGACTGCAACTGCCCCGCTAACCAACGCTTACGCGCCGCTTGCGGCAACTGATCCGCCAGCAGTAAAGAACCTAAATCTGCACCGCCCGCCAGCGAGGTTAATACACTATCAATACGCCCACCTACAATCACTGTATTAGCTCCAGATCGTGCCGCCAACCTCGCTGCCCGAACCTTGGTGACCATACCACCACGACCCAACTTTCCTCCATCGCCTGCCATGCCATCCAATTCAGGCATAGAAGCAGACACATTATTGATGAGCCGAGCACTATCATTACTGCGAGGATCACTGTCATACATACCGATTTGGTCAGTCAACAATACCAACAAGTCAGCTTCGATTAAATTAGCCACCAATGCAGCCAAGGTATCATTGTCGCCAAAACGAATTTCATCTGTCACCACGGTATCATTTTCATTGACGACTGGCACAACACCTAAACGAATAAGCGTTTTCAATGTGGACTGAGCATTTAAATAGCGCTCGCGGTTTGACAGGTCATCGTGATCTAACAGCACTTGCGCGGTATGCAAGCCAAACTGCTGAAAGGCTTGCTCATAGGTTTGCACCAAACCCATTTGCCCTACCGCAGCAGCAGCTTGCAATTCATGTACGTGGCCCGGTCTTTCAGTCCACCCCAATCGCGCAATACCTACCGCAATAGCTCCAGAAGACACCAACACCAACTCGATACCCTGCTCACGCAGCCGATACATTTGCTCAGCCCAACCCTGAATAGCCGCAACATCTAAGCCACGGCCATTATTGGTTAACAAAGAGCTACCAATTTTCACCACCCAGCGGCGAGCCTGACTTACTCTACGCCTAGCCTCTTCAGCCATATTCACAGCCGTTTTTTCAGGTGACCTGTCAGCCAAACCTTCATTGGTATTTTTCGAACTTTTCTGGGTCACGCTATTCCTTATTCGCTATTCTTTATTCACTACTATTTACCCTATACTTATTCGACCTATTCAACGTATACGGTTTCAACATCATAATCGTCATCGTCATAGCCGTCGTCGTCATCTTCAACATCAAAATCAACTTCTTTACCTTTCGCCCTCATACGCTCAGCGCGATGCTTAAGGCGCAAAGCTTCAATACGCTCACGGGCATCTATTTGCATCTCTAACTGATACGCCAACTCTTGCTCGGCTAGCTCAGGATCTTCTTTTTCAGCTAATTTAACGCGCTCGATATGCTCCATAATATCGCGACACACCTGCAACGTACCTTGAGCACTAATTGCCGCAATAGAGAACACCGGCCCCTGCCAACCCAAACCATCAACTACTGCCTGACAACGCGCTTTAACTTCATCTGCTGGCAACATATCGACTTTATTCAGTATTAACCAACGTTCACGGTTCGCCAACTTAGGGCTAAACTGTCCAATTTCACGGATAATAGCTTGAGCGCTTTCTAGCGGGCTCGTCTCATCAAAAGGTGCCATATCAACAATGTGTAACAATATCCGACAACGAGTCAGATGCTTGAGAAAGCGAATACCTAAACCGGCCCCATCTGAAGCCCCTTCGATCAAACCCGGGATATCGGCAACCACAAAGCTGCGGTGCTCTTCGATTTTCACTACGCCCAAGTTAGGCACCAAAGTAGTAAATGGATAATCCGCCACCTTAGGTTTGGCAGCCGATACCGCACGAATAAAAGTGGACTTACCCGCATTCGGCAACCCCAGCAAACCCACATCAGCCAATACTTTTAATTCAAGCTTTAAGTCTCGGTGCTCACCATCGCTGCCTTGCGATGTTTGACGTGGCGCGCGATTAGTACTGGACTTAAATCGCGTATTCCCTAAACCATGGAAACCACCCTGAGCGACCAACAAACGTTGCTTATCTTCGGTAATATCGCCAAGCAGCTCTTCGGTTTCAACATCAAAAATAGATGTTCCTACCGGCACCCTTAATATCAAATCATCGCCTTTGGCGCCCGCACAATTTTTACCACTACCCGTACCACCGTTTTTCGCACGATATTTAGGCTGATAGCGATAATCGACCAGCGTATTCAAATCCCCATCACCTTCAAGGTAAACACTACCGCCGTCACCGCCGTCGCCACCATCAGGGCCGCCCTTAGCGATATATTTTTCACGGCGAAAACTTAAACAACCGCCGCCACCGTTACCCGCATAAATAGCTATGGGTGCTTCATCTACAAACTTCATGACTTATCCTAGCTCGACTCACAACAACCAATGATTTGCCGAAAATAATAACACAACAACAGTAACCGCTCAGCACTGCCCGCAACTATTCAGATTGCAGTCAACATTGTGCTGAGCAAGGCGAAAAATGTGGGTTTACAAGCGTAAACAATCATTTTTTAACGCAGCTCAGCGCGATGTTGACTGTGAGCTGAGTAGTTACCAACAAAAAAGCCCTACCGCGTTTGCGATAGGGCTTTTTTAACACTACCCCATCAAAGGGCAGAAAAGATCAATTACGCAGTAACGATACTAACAAATTGACGGTTTTTCGGGCCTTTTATTTTAAACTGCACCGCACCGTCGGCTTTGGCAAAAAGAGTATGATCTTTACCAATACCTATGTTTTCGCCTGCATGCACTTTCGTACCACGTTGACGAATAATAATGTTACCTGCAACAACCGCTTCCCCACCAAAACGCTTAACACCTAAGCGCTTACTTACGGAATCGCGGCCATTATTAGTACTACCACCAGCTTTCTTATGCGCCATCTGTCAACACTCCTACTTAGTAAATTCTTTAGCCTGAGCGATCCAATCATCACGCTCAACACGGCCTTTAAGGTTTAATTTTTCATCTATCGCTGCAATATCTTCAGCAGACCATGCCACGATTTGAGCAAAACTAGTAACGCCCTCTTCAACTAATTTTTTAACCAGCACAGGGCCAACACCCGTTAACTTGCTTAAATCATCTCCGCCAACTGCTGCTTCAACTTCTTTCGCCGCGGCTTTCTTTACTGGCGCTTTCTTTATCGGTGCTTTTTTCGCACCAGAAGCTAGAATTTCAGTGATCTTTACTTCAGTAAACCACTGACGATGCCCCTGACGTGTCATCGAATGCTTACGACGACGGAATTTGATAATACGGATTTTATCACCGCGGCCGTGACTTAATATTTCAGCCGTAACAGCTGCACCTTCAACTATTGGCGTACCAATAGTGATGTTGTCGCCGTCAGTTACCAGCAACACTTCATCAAACTGAATAGTTTCACCGGTTGCTGCTTCAATTTTTTCTAACTTAAGGGTTTCACCTTCAGTTACGCGGTGTTGCTTACCGCCACTTTTAATTACTGCGTACATTCTTTGCTCCAATCATTGCGTCTGAACTCATGGACGACACTAAGTGCTGACTTACCCATTATCGACAATGAAATTGCCCATCTGGCACAGCTCTCGATCTATTAACGATATTGATAATAGACACACTTGCGGCGTGTAT
>JBLHVX010000023.1:0-15860 GCA_047628835.1 Granulosicoccus sp. | reverse complement strand
ACTTGAACATCACCAAATGCTTTATGTAAGTTTCTGATTTTGATCATTGCTGCCACCTTTTTTCTATATAACTACTCGCCTTCGAAATCGGATATGAAAGGGCGAAATAAAAGAGACCCGCGATAGCTAAAACAGTAAATGTTTCTGCTGTACGAGTAATTAATATTTGGGACGCTCTGAGTAACTCGGTATAACCAATAACCGAGACTAACGCCGAATCTTTAAGTACGCTTAATGCAACGCCTACCCAAGCCGGTAGCACAGCACGCAAACCAATCGGCCATACGATATAACGCATATCTTGCCAGTAAGTCATCCCTAGCGAGCGTGACGCTCTACGTGTTGTCAATGGGACTGCATCAATACCACTGCGTGCTACTTGAGCGACCAGTGAAGAGGTATATATGGAGAGAATTATCGTCCCGGACCAAAAAGCGGGCAATGGATAACCTGCTATCGCAATGAAACTGTCGAATAAAATCAACTGGATAATCAACGGTACACTTCGAAAAACATCGAGAAAACCATTAACGAGCATGCGCACAGCGAGATTACCCGCATTCAATAGCCAGCCAAAAATAACACCGAAAATAGTGCCGACACTGATCGCAACAAGTGCTATCTCTAATGTTTTTAACGCGGCTTCACCCAAAAACAAAAGGTCACTAGCTTGTAAGTCACTAAAGACTTGAATACTTGTAGCCATAAAATTTCTCCTATTGAGGGCCCTTGAACAAACGCCAGCCAATGACACTCATTATACCTAGAGCGATTTTTGCAATTATGTAGTAAATAACCGCTGTGGCCGCAAAGAATTCGAACGTTCTAAAAGTTTTAGACGACAAGAATTGAGTCTCTCCGGTTAACTCACGTAGACCCACTAGCATACCTAGAGAACTCATTAAAATAACCCAAATAAATTGGTTGGTCATCGGATGGTAAATAATACGCATCACCTGAGGAACAATAATATGTAGCTGCGCCTGGAAAAAGGTCATGCCAAGAGAACGTGCTGCACGAAGCTGGGTTGACGGGATTGCATTAAAACCGCCCCTGAAGTTCTCAGCCATATAACCTGCCGTATTAAATGAGAGAGCTATTAATACAACAAAATAAGAATCTATAAAAATACCCACCGCACCCAAACCAAACTTAAAGAAAAACAGCTGGAAAAGTGCTGGCGTATTACGTGCAAGTTCAACCCATGTTGCAGCAAAAAACCTGACGGGCCAGAAAGCAGACGTGCGAAAAAAGTAGATAAACAAGCCGATGAACGTACCTAATAACATAGAGACGATCGACACTTCGAGAGTAATCCATGCGGCATCTAACATTTCGGGCAGCGCTTGAAAAACTGGACGCCATAAAAACTGATAGTCCATTGGTACCTCCTAACAATATCATTAAGATTATTGTAAATATTGACGTATGATTCACGTTAAGACTATTAACGATGAAGCAAACTGAATTATCTGACCATTAGAATTATTTGGCCATCAGAGAGAGAGATCTAGAGAGAGACGCTCTATTTATTATTATAACGCTCATAATGACAAACCAAGTATAGCACCGGGCTATTTATACCGGTTTATCTATCCGGTCTATATGCTCCAGACTAAAAAACATTCATATCGAGGTTATGAGCAATAATACTCTGCAATACTTGGAAAAATGATAGGTAGCGCACACAGCGTGCGCTACCAGTATAGATAGTATAGACGACTTAGTAATAAGTGCCTGGCACTGTCATATCTGGAGCTGTACCACCAATCCACTTGCCATATAACTCCTGAAAACGACCAGTACGTACTTGTCGATTAATGAATAAATTCAGGTAATTAATCCAGCCATATTGTTTACGCAATGTCATCATGCCGACAATATCAGCACCGAAAGGCGCAACAGGTCCTGATTTAATTCCTTTAAACTTACCTGATGCTAACACATTAGCCGCCGCTGTATCCGTCACAATAACCGCATCCACTTGACCCTGAGATACCGCTAGGAAAGATTCGTTTTCACTTTGAAACGAAGAGTACTTACCTTTTGATCCTTCCCAGTTTTCTTTTTTATAATCAAGAAAAGAACTTTCGTATGTAGTACCAATTGCAGCGCCTACACTTAAATCCTTCAGGTCTTCCCACGAGCCTGCTTCTGCCTTTTCTGATAGCAATGCTTGGAATTGAAAAAGCATGTAAGGAATAGTAAAACCAACTGTTTGTGCACGCTCAAGTGTGTCAGAAGAAGAGGCAATGGCTACGTCAACTTTACCTGAAATCAAGCTAGGAATACGCTCTGCCCACGTTAAACCAACAATTTCGTACTCGATGTTCATCGCTTTTGCTAAATCGGCACACATATCAACGTCCATACCTACCGCTTCGTTGTTACTATCACGAAACCCCATTGGAGGGAAGTCAAGAACAACACCACAACGTACCTTGCCTTTAGATAACACGTCATCTAATTTGTCTGCTGTGACATTACCAGAAGCTAACAAACCGAAGCTTGCTGCTAGAATTGCTTTTTTAAAAATATTACTCTTCATATCTTTCACCTTTTTAGTTTATAAAGTTATTAGTCTTTTATTTTTATCTTAGTACTACTTATCCTAGCACTATTTTACTTAGACAATAGAGAACTAACAATGCAGCTCACTATTGGCTTAATCGGCCACACTCATATGTAGATGTCAAAACGGCTACTCGCCCAGTCTATCAAAGACGCCACTTTGCGCTTGCAATAATCTACGAATACTTTTCCAAAACTACGGTTTTTCTATGATGTTTGAGCCTCAGGAGCTAATAGGCTAGCGTTACCACCAATCGCCGCAGTATTCAGGCAGATAGTCTTTTCTGTGATAAAACGCGTCAAATAGTTAGGGCCGCCGGCCTTAGGACCGGTTCCGGATAGACCGCGCCCACCGAATGGGTTAACGCCCACTACGGCACCTACTTGATCACGATTAATATACACATTTCCCACACGAGCACGGCGTGCAATATATTGATACGTGGTATTGTTACGAGAATGTATGCCCAGGGTCAAACCAAACTGCATATCATTAATATCTTGAATCACCTGATCCATCTCTGATGCTGCAAAGCGCGCCACATGTAGAATCGGGCCAAACTTCTCATCGCTTAACTGCCTAATAGAATCAATTTCTATCAGCGTTGGCGCTACGAATGTACCGTCATCAAACCCTTTAGCGGTGTTGCCTTGATAGACCTGCTTAGCCACGCTTTTCATTTCTTTGACGTACGATAACAAGTTACTCTGCGATGTTTTGTCAATCACCGGCCCCATGTCTGTCGCATAGTCACCAGGAAAGCCTAACTTCAGCTCGTCCATAGACCCTTTAATTAACTCGATCACTCGATCAGCGATATCGTCCTGCACATAAAGCACACGCAACGCTGAACAACGCTGACCTGCCGAACTAAAAGCCGAACGCATCACGTCGGTCGCCACTTGCTCGGGCAACGCCGTTGAATCAACCAGCATGGCATTCAAACCACCGGTCTCTGCAACCAATGTAGCAATGGCTGAGTCGCGATTTGCGAGCTGTGTATTGATGATACGACCAGTAGGCGTAGAGCCGGTAAAGGCAACACCTGCAACATCGCTACTTTTCATCAATACGCCACCTAGTGTAGAGCCCGACCCAGGCAAGAACTGTAAAACACCTTTAGGGATGCCAGCTTCGTGCATCATTTCTACCGCTCGGTAAGCAATTAAACTCGTTTGTTCTGCTGGCTTCGCAATCACGGTATTACCTGTCGCTAATGCAGCCGCCACCTGACCGATAAATATAGCCAAAGGAAAGTTCCATGGACTGATACATACAAACACCCCCCGACCCTCATAATGCAGCTCATTAAGCTCGCCCGTAGGGCCAGGCAATGTCGTTGGCTTGTTAAACATATCGCGCGCTTGCTGCCCATAATAACGACAGAAATCAACGGCTTCACGGATTTCATCAATAGAGTCATCTAGCGTTTTACCGGCTTCACGCACGCACAAAGCAATCAGCTCGTCACGATTATCTTCTAGCAACGCAGCTGTTTTATCTAAAGCAGCTGCGCGCTCTTTCACATCAGTCAACGACCATGTATTAAAACATTCTTTTGCAACCACCAGAGAATCCGCAGCCATTTGCTCATCAGCGTAAAGCACGTCTCCCACTTTCTGCTTATTGTCGTACGGACTAAACACTTCTATTATTTGCTTAGCACTACCGTCTGAACCATTCGCACCGACAATAGGTTTAGCTGACCACTGCGTATCATTATATTTTTTTATTGCGTTCATTAAAGGCTTTCTCTGTGAAGCGATATGCAAATTAATACCCTTTGAATTATCGCGATCGTTAAAAATATTGCCGGGCAATGGAATACCTGGATTCACGATGCTGGCACGCGTCATTAATAGCTTGGTAGGATGCACGATCAATTCATCAACTGGCACGGTTGCGTCTTGTAATTTGTGCACAAAGGATCCGTTAGCGCCATTTTCCAGCAAGCGTCTTACAAGATAAGGCAGTAGATCTTCATGGCTGCCCACTGGCGCATATATTCTGACGCCAACGTGAGGGTGAGAGCGCATCAATGATTCATACAAGCCTTCGCCCATACCATGTAAACGCTGAAATTCAAATTCACGATCGCCAGACATCGCTAAAATACTACCAATTGTTTGGGCGTTATGACTCGCAAACTGCGGATAAACGAGGCCTTTAGTGTAATCGGACAACAAGTAACGAGCACATGCTAAATAAGATGTATCCGTTGATTCTTTGCGGGTAAATACCGGATAGCTATCAACACCTAATTGCTGGCAAAGTTTGATCTCCGTATCCCAATATGCCCCCTTCACTAAACGTACCGGAATTTCATCGCCCTGCGCTTTAGACGTAGAGGTGATCCAACAAAGTACATGCAGCGCACGCTTCGAATATGCTTGGACCACTAAACCGAATTTGCCCCAGCCTTTAGATACATTAGAGTTATAAACTTGTTTAAATAACTCTAATGACAACTCAAGGCGGTCAGCTTCCTCGGCATCGATGGTAATACCGATATCATAAGCCCGCGCTTTTACGACAATACTTTTTACAATAGCGACTAACTCTGGAAGAGTGGCCTCTTTGTGAGATTCTTCATATCGAGGGTGTAATGCAGATATTTTAATGGAAAGTGTATGGCCCGCCCCCGTTTCTGGACGAGCTTGAGCATTTTTCGCCATATTATCGAGGGCGTCTAAGTAGCTATCTAAATAACGCTGTGCATCTTGGCGGGTATGTGCCGCTTCACCCAACATATCGAAAGAATACTTGCAGCCTTCTTGGCAGAAAGGAATAGAACGTTTACTGGCTTCTTGGATGGTGCGACCCAGGACAAAGTATTCACCAATAATTTGCATAGCGACTTTCATAGCACCACGTAACGTAGGTGCGCCACACTTATAAAGTAATTTTTGTAAGCCAGTAGACGCATCGCCGTGGTTTACCGCGCCTGTTTTCACAAAGCGGCCAGCAATTAATAGTCCCCAGGTCGACGCGTTAACAAATAAACTATTGCCACCGTCTAAATGGTTTCCCCAATCGGCAGCTGTCAGCTTATCTTTAATGAGCGCATTACGCGTAGCGACGTCGGGAACACGCAACAAAGCTTCTGACAAGCACATCAGAGTGATGCCATCCTCATCACTCAAACTATATTCTTGCAGTAGCTTATCGACAACATGCGCACCTTTTTTACTGGTGCGTGTTTGTTCAATCAAAGGGCGAGCAGTAGAATTAATTTCCAACATCTCCCTAGAAGAAGGGTCTGCAATGGCAATAAGACGCTTCATCCAAGTGTCTTCATCGATGCTATAATTTTTCGACAGTTCTTGAAGCAGCTGATCGTGATCAAGCTTGATCCAATCTTCAACGAAAGATAAGTTATTCACTGGTTTCATATTTTCACACTCTACTCATTAGGTGAGAAGTATCAGCCAATACTTATCCAGAAGATTGCATAAAAATACGCATTAATTGCAAAAAAGTATGTAACAAAATAACCTACCAGAAAGAGTATTTAATGATATGGGAATGAAGACGGGGAGAGACTGATCGAAGCATGAATAGATTTTTACTGTAAGCCTTTTGTTCTAATCTGACAAAAACACACTACTTTAGGCTATTACGGTATTGGCTAGGCGAACAAGCTACTTTTTTAGTGAAGGTGTTAGTAAACGCACTTTGGCTGGAAAAGCCGAGCGAAAAACAAATATCAGTTAAGTTTTTATTGGTATTACCTAAGAGAAATTTAGCGACTTTAATTCGTTCTAAAATAAGATATTGATGAGGGGAGAATCCAGTTTTTTCGCGAAACTTTTGGTAAAAGTGACTCGCACTTAAGTCGCATATCTGCGCCAACTCAGCAACCTGAATTTTATCGGCAATATGTGCATGAATGTATTGCTGAATGAGATTAAGATCCAGTCTGTCACCATGTATCCTATGCTCGATAGGTGCAGCATTACTGGATAATCGGTTGGATAAACTGCGGAGCACTATCTCGGCGACTAATGGCTTAAAGGACGGGTCATCGCCATAAACTTTTATTTCGTTGACGAGAGAGAAGAGCATTAAATGCATTTGCTGATCGATAGCAAAGTAACGTCGCGAATCAAACAAACGACGCAGATCTTCATCTGAGCCACCATGCAAATGATTTTTTTCTATCAGGTCTTTTCCTACATCCAATAAAAAAACATTATTATCGTCGTCGCCGCAAAAGCTGTGCTTTTCATTAGACGGAACAATACACCCAGAATAACCATCTATTTTTCCGCCTAAGCCCTCAATTTCAAACTTGGCCTCGCCCGCAATACCAATGATAATTTGATGATGTTCATGTTTGTGAGAATCGCTCCGCACTGACAAGTGAGAGGTTCTTGCTAGAATATCGTTATTCTTAATCATAATAAATATGTTGATATGCTAACAAATTAACATACTCCGCCATTCACGATCAAAAGAATACGGCTTTCATTTCAATGAAATCAGCATTCACATTTCTACACATACAAGCATACTAAAAACCGACAGTGACACACAAAAAAACCGTCGCAATAATGATTGTAACAGCAACTAACAGTAACAACTATCTCTGGATCGACTCAAAACGAGCGCTGACTGCAATTTACATTAATTGCTCGGGCTTACCTAGACTAGATAAAAAACAATTGGCATCACGCTTAAATACCATTTGCGAATAAAAAATCCATGCGATATAACAAAAACCGTCTTCTAATGAATGTAAACATTTGGCTACTAACTCACATGAGCGCATTAAAAACTCTACTATTATTTTGCAGCACATTATAGCTACAAATAATCGCTACAAATAATTAAATAGTACTTTGATCTATTTTCTTAGCTTTTTTATGCCCTTCATCGGTATCACCCATTTTCCAATAACTGCTAATGTACATATTATTTTTATTCACTTCTCGATCCACTTTAAAGTACTGCCGCAAGTTTTTCATGGCTGAAAATTCACTGGCGACCCAAACCGACAACACCCCTTTCTGCCAAGGTATCGAACGCACTTTATCAGCGAGTAACGTGTTCGGCATATCGGGATGCGCATTAACAACCCAATGCACCGACACGCCGTCCGGAACAGACAATGGTGACTTATCTTCTTCAGATAACACTTCAACCACGACATGCCCTATTGCGGCAGACGGTAACTGTTCTACATTGACGCTAATCGCAGGTAACGCAGTCATATCACCGGCAAGAAAAAACCAATCTGCATCTAGATTAATCAGCTTTGCTGCTCCCGGCCCATCGATACTGATATCATCACCCACATTACATGCTAAAGCCCATGCTGATGCAGGGCCATTATCGCCATGACTGACAAAATCGATAGTGAGCTCACAGTTTTTCTGATCAAAAGCACGAACAGTATAAGAGCGGACACGAGGCTTTTCGTCCGCAACTCTTTCATTGTCGGTCGGAGTTAGTGCATCATTTAAAAAGCGTAATTTTACGTAACCGCTTTCGAAATTAATTGGGAAATTTCTCAATGCTTCGCCACATAAAATAATGCGTAACATATTAGGTGTTAACCATTTTTTATGCTTTACGGCTACCTTGCGAACAGCTCTACCAGTCATTGTTGATTTCCTCCTACTTTAATACATTTACACAAAAGCCATTATTGAAAATGGTTAATATAACTCGAGACCTTTGCACGAAAGCCATTTTACTTTCATGCGGCGTTAAAAACGTACTCAATCAGTCATTTATACCTATAAACTCCCTCTTTCCGTGCGTTTTTGCCTTGCCTGAAAGTAAAATCATCTTCCGTGCAAAGGTCTCAACTCGAAAGAAATCGGCACAAAATAGACCGGAATAAGCAACAGGCATGCTATGACAAGTAATCACTCTCAAACGCATGCAAAATATCTAAAGGCTCGTATTCTTCGCCTTCTAAATCTGCATCCCAATTAATACCCACCAGCACAACATCGGTATGCATTCCGGTCAGCCAATCGTCCATAAACTCTTCTAGCGAAATAGCGACCACCTCGTGTCCATCCCAGTCACCTGCGACATGAACTTGGGCGAATTCAGGCTGCGACCAAAATGGCATAACACAGGTATCGGGATGTTTATCTGATTCTGATAATGCCCAACTACCGTCTTCGTGCTGCAAGCCCCATACACAACCTGTATTGACGGCATCTTCAAAAAACACATGGTAGTTTTCTTCGTGATTATTACTTAATGCAGACATAGAACAAATTCTCTTGGCAGGTAATGGCGTATATGCAGTTTATCGTAGTGATTATACAACGTAACACGTTCTCTTCTGCGTCTATTTTCTTTACAATGGACGCTTGATTAAAGGTTCTTTGTAAGATTAATAGGGAATGCCTATTGGCAGCTGTCCCCGCAACTGTAACCAGCGAGTTAACCGCCTGAAACCACTGGATTTTTTCTGGGAAGGTAGCGATAACATTTGAGCTGAAAGCCAGTAGACCTGCCTTAATCAATAAACCTGATGGTCGGGGTGTGCAATCGGGGTAGATATCAGTCGAGTAGATATGTGAACAGGTGTCATAACAACACATCAATAACACTTATAAGATAAGTCTTACTGATGTGTTTCGCTTGCGGCAGTGCTCACACTGCACCTAACGACTGAACTACCTCATATCACATACCCCCTTCTTTTTTAGCCTTAGTTTTATCTACACAGACCCCTAGATCTTATTAGCGGTTCTGAAGTAAGGAGCGTATTGATGCAATTAAATAAAATTCCCGCCACTATCGTTACCGGCTTTCTAGGCAGCGGCAAAACCACCTTATTATCTACTATATTAAAACAAGCACACGGCAAACGTATCGCCGTCATCGTTAATGAATTTGGCGAGCTGGATATTGATGCCGATGTGCTACGCAACTGCCCATTAGATTGCGATGATGGCAATGAAAGTGGCTCCACAAACACCAACAATGGCGAAAACGGTATCTATGAACTCGCCAATGGCTGTATTTGTTGCACAGTTGAAGAAGAGTTTTTACCCGTCATGCAGGAGCTTGTTGCCCGCCGTGATGACATTGACCACATCCTCATTGAGACTTCCGGCTTAGCCTTACCCAAGCCATTAGTTCAGGCATTTAACTGGCCGGAAATAAAACAACACTGCACCGTTGATGCGGTCATTACCGTTATCGACGGCCCTGCCGTTGCCGCAGGCCGCTTTGCCCACGATGCTGATAAAGTACAGCAGCAGCGCCTACAAGATGAAGGGCTTAATCACGATCCTAGCTTGCAAGAACTGCTGGACGATCAATTAAGCGCTGCCGATATCGTCGTCGTGAGTAAAAATGATTTACTGACCGATGACCAACGAGAAGCCGTTAGCAATATCATTGACAGCAAAGTGCCTAGCAGCGTAAAAACGGCATATATCAGCAATGGCGATGCGCCACTCAACGTCCTTATCGGTATTGAAGCTGCAGCAGAAGAAAAAATTAATCACGTACACAATCATCACGACCATCATCATGCCCATGGCGGACATCACGATCATGCCCATGATCATTTCGATTCATTTGTGATCACCCTAGGCGAAGCCGATAGTGAACAACTGCAGACGACATTAAAAGAGTTGCTCAGCACTTATCGTATTTATCGCGCTAAAGGATTTATTGCCATCCCTGACAAACCAATGCGCCAAGTATTACAAGCGGTAGGCGAACGTATTGACACTCATTTTGACCGCCCGTGGGCTGTCGAAGAAGCACGCAAAACACAGCTGGTGTTTATTGGTAAAGAGCTGGATGAAAAGTACATTACTGCTGAACTAGAAAAGGCAGTAATAGTTGATAGCACCGCAACGGTATAAGTAGACAAGGCCATGCATTTACTCGCAGCACAACCCGGTGGCTTTACCGACGACGAAGGCATTATTGACCTAGGGCAAACCCCTGGCAACATTGTCATTTTGTCGGCCGCTGATAGTGCTTTGGCGGGGCTAGCTGATAGTGCAGAAACACTCCCCCAAGACTTCCCCTCGATTCGTCTGGCTAACTGGATGCAGCTATTAAAGCCTGCTGCGTTTGATTTATATTGCACTAAGGTAATTGACTACGCACAAGTGGTGGTTGTCTCGTTATTGGGTGGTGAAAGTTATTGGCAGTATGGGGTTGAACAGCTGCAAGCATGGGCCAAGCAATCATCTGCCCTAGGACAAACAAGACACCTTATTATCGTGCCTGGTGACGATACGCCTGACGAGGCATTATTTTCGGCGTCAACCGTCAATAAACAAGACGCTGTTAGAGTATGGCGTTTTCTGCGTGAAGGCAGTTCTTTTAATTACCAACATTTATATTATTTTTTGGCCAGTAGCCATTTACACCAACCTCTAGAAAATCAGATAGACAGCCAGTCAGATAAACCTTTGGGGAAACAGTACCCGTGGGCAGAGCCGCGTAGTTTACCCAGAAGTTTATTATATTTACCCAGCGCATGGACGACGACTGATTACGATCAACATAGTCTAAACGATTGGCTACAATACTGGCGCACTCAAGCTAATCGTCAATCTAGTCACCAACAATCCAGCGAACAAATTCATTCATCGCCCGTATGCGCACTGTTATTTTATCGCAGCCACTTACAATCTGCGCATACGCAAATGTTCGACCAATTAATTGAAACCTTAGCCGCGCATGGCTTACGCCCGCTACCTATTGCTATCAGCTCATTAAAGGATAAGGATTCCTTATCGCTTGTTAACAATTTATTAATTCAAAGCAAAGCCGCGATCATCGTTAACACCACAGGCTTTGCTAGCCACATTGCTACCAGTCCCGACCTTTCTTCCGAGCCCACTACTTTTACCTCGCCCTTTGCGGTAAATATTCCGGTGCTGCAATTAATATTATCTAGTTCAACAAAGGATGGCTGGGAAAATTACAGCCAAGGCTTGCGCAGTCGCGACATTGCCATGCAAATTGTATTGCCCGAGATGGACGGTCGAATTATTACCCGTGCCGTTAGCTTCAAAGCCGAAGCACGGTTTAGCCAGCGCTGTGAAATATCGGTGGTACGTTATGCCCTTTATCACGAGCGCGCCCACTTTGTTGCACAACTCGCGCAAGCGCACTGTCGTCTAGCGAGCAAGAAAAATAGCGAAAAACGCATTGCTTTTATTTTAGCAAACTACCCTACCAAAGATGGCCGTATCGGAAACGGGGTAGGCTTAGATACACCGGCATCTACCATTCAATTATTATGCACATTAGCCGACCACGGTTATCCCGTTGACAACATTCCTGAAAACGGTAACTCATTAATTACCGAGTTGCTGGGCGCGGTCACCAACAATCCAAACACCTTGCATCAACGCCCTTGCTGGCAAAGTATTTCGCAAGAAGATTACCAACATTATTTTTCTGCTTTACCCGAAAACAATCAAAAAATGGTTTTAGAGCGCTGGGGGAGTATCGACCAAGATCCTAAATATCGTAACGGTCGCATTATGTTAGCGGGAATTCGTTTAGGTGAAACCTTTATTGGCATCCAACCCGCGCGCGGATTCAATATGGATTTGCTCGCCAACTATCATGACCCTGATTTAATTCCGCCGCATAGCTACCTCGCATTTTATTTTTGGTTGCGCCATTGCTATAAAGTCGATGCGATTATACATGTTGGAAAACATGGCAACCTCGAATGGTTACCCGGAAAAGGCACCGCCTTGTCGGAAGAATGCTGGCCCGATATTGCGCTTGGCCCTATGCCACATTTCTATCCTTTTATTGTTAACGATCCTGGCGAAGGCGCACAGGCAAAACGTCGCACTCAAGCTATTATTATCGATCATCTAATGCCGCCTATGACACGCGCAGAAACCTATGGTGAGCTAGCAGAACTCGAAGGTTTAGTAGACGAATATTATCAAGCAATGGGCATGGATACCCGTCGTGAGACTTGGTTAAAAAATGAAATTTTACGCCTCGTTAGCGAGACACATTTATTAGAAGAACTGTCATTAAAAGAAGGTGCTATAGGAAAACCCACTGATAACGACGAGCAAGAGCAACAAGTATTGTCGAGTTTAGATACCTATTTATGCGATATTAAAGAAGCACAAATACGTCATGGTTTACATATTTTAGGCACTCTACCCGAGACAGAAAAACTCTGCGATACCCTTGTCGCTTTGCTGCGTTTACCTAGAGGTAGCACACCCGAAAGCCAAGGTATTTTGCATAACCTGGTGAAAGATTTACAGCTAAGTAATACGGCTAACAATCAAGAAGGTCATCCAGAAAATCACAATGACAAAGTAGAACCTTTTGATCCTTTGGCTGCATCCACCGAAAACTGGCAAGGTGATAAGCCCGAATTATTAACCACCGTTTCTGCAAATACATGGCGTACCGAAGCCGACACCCGTGAACGTTTAGAAATACTCGCCGCACAATGCATACGTGATTATGTGCTGGGCGACGATGCATTGAATGACCCGCTGAACGGCTATATAGGGAACGACTCTATAACGAACAACTATGCACCAACCAATGGCAATATTGACAACACCAAAGATGTACTAGCACAACATCTATCTTATCAATTACCGGATACCTTTGTTTTATTACGTTACACAAAAACACGTTTGCTTGCTGCATTACATACCAGTGCAGAACAAGAAACCAGTGCACTTATCACGGGCTTAAACGGTCAATTTATTCCCCCAGGGCCCAGTGGTGCACCGACACGCGGTCGATTAGATACTTTACCTACCGGCAGAAACTTTTTCTCTGTCGACAACCGCTCCATTCCGTCACCGGCGGCATGGGCCATTGGCCAACTGTCGGCACAAACATTAATTGACCGGCACCTACAAGAACACGGCGATTACCCCGATCAATTAGGTCTGTCTGTATGGGGTACTGCCACCATGCGTACAGGCGGTGACGATATCGCTCAAGCGTTTGCACTCATGGGCATTAAACCTATATGGGCAACAGGTTCACATCGCGTGATTGATTTTGAAATCATGTCCACCATGCTATTAGGACGACCGCGTATTGATGTAACGCTACGCGTGTCAGGATTTTTCCGCGATGCCTTCCCTAACGTCATTAAATTATTTGATGCCGCTGTGCTGGCCTTGGCCGACTTTGATGAGCCTGCACAAACAAATAAAATCAAACAACATATTCAGCAACATCAGGAACAATTAATCGCGGAAGGCGAAAATCCAGAGATTGCCAAACGCTATGCCAGCTACCGTGTTTTTGGCAGTAAACCCGGCGCCTACGGTGCGGGCTTACAGGGGTTAATTGACGAACGTTGCTGGGAAAAAACCAGCGACTTAGCGGAAGCCTATGTTAATTGGGGCGGCTATGCCTATGGCGCGTCTATATCTACTATAAGCTCGACGGTAGACCCAGCTACAGCCAAAAGCACAAGCGACAGTAGTACAAACAACAATGAAGAAGCGAGCATAGGAATAGAGGGCGTTGATGTAAAAGCTATTTTCCAACATCGCTTAAGTCAGCTCGACGTCGTTGCCCACAATCAAGATAATAGAGAGCACGACATTCTCGACTCGGATGATTATTATCAATTTCAAGGCGGCATGACGAATGCTGTGAGTGTTTTTTCTGGATCGACACCGGTGGTATATCACAACGACCACTCCAACCCTTCTGCCCCTAAAACACGCACTCTTAAAGAAGAACTTAATCGCGTGATACGTTCTCGAGTCCTCAATCCTAAATGGATCAACGCCATGCGTGAACATGGTTATAAAGGCGCATTTGAAATGGCCGCCAGCGTCGATTATTTATTTGCCTACGATGCTACGACTAATATGGTAGACGATTATCAATACGAAAAAATTGCCGACGCATTAATATTCGACGCCGACAACCGCGCGTTTATGCAAGAAAACAATCCTCAAGCCTTAGAAGAAATGGCTGAACGTTTACTGGAAGCCACTCAACGTGGCATGTGGGATAACGACAACGATTACGGCGAAAAACTACAAGATTTATTATTAGATATAGACGCACAACAAGAAGGTAGCCATGACTAACACCCTAATGGTTCAAGGGGCTCACGCCTTAATGGTTCAAGGAACTACATCGGATGCAGGGAAAAGTATTCTCGTCACCGCAATCTGTCGTATTCTTGCGCGGCATAAGATCAGCGTTGCGCCATTCAAACCACAAAACATGGCCCTCAATAGTGCGGTAACCATCGAGGGCGGAGAAATTGGCCGAGCGCAGGCGGTGCAAGCCGAGGCCTGTTATTTATCGCCATCTATTTTAATGAACCCTATTTTATTAAAACCCAATAGTGACCTTGGCTCACAAGTGATTATCCATGGAAAGTCTATTGGTAATATGAGAGCGCAAGAATATCATCGCTACAAACCACAGTTACTCAATACGGTGATTGAAACATATCAACAACTTCAAGAAAAATATCAACACATTATTATTGAAGGTGCGGGCAGCCCCGCGGAAATTAATTTACGCGAACATGACATCGCCAACATGGGTTTTGCCGAGGCCATTAATTGCCCCGTTATTATTGTTGCCGACATTGATCGCGGCGGTGTTTTTGCTCATCTTTATGGAACTTACGAATTATTAAGCGACAGCGAAAAAAACCGTGTGCAAGGTTTTGTGATTAATCGCTTTCGGGGCGATGTAAAATTATTAAACCCAGGTCTAGAATGGTTAGAAGAAAAAACCGGCGTTCCAACGTTAGCTGTCATTCCCTATATACATAATTTACATATCGAAGCCGAAGACAGTCTTAGCCAAAAGCAAGACGGCAATCAAAACACTAATGCCGACCCATTACATATCATTATTCCGACCTACCCGCGCACGAGCAATCATACGGATTTTGATGTACTAAAAAACCACCCGTCTATTGACTGCCAACACATAAAAGATAGCAGTGACTTTACTGGCGCAGATATTATTGTGTTGCCTGGCAGCAAAAATGTCCGCAGTGACTTACAATGGCTAAAAGACAATGGCTGGGAAAGTATTATTCAACGTCACTTGCGCCTAGGTGGAAAAATAATTGGTATTTGTGGCGGATATCAAATGTTAGGCAACTGGGTCCACGATCCTGATGCAGTTGAGTCTGCTGCAGGTTCAAGCCAAGGCTTAGGCTTGCTTGAAATGGAAACCACTCTACTTGAACATAAAACCTTGCGTAATGTCACAGGGGTTTTACACGAGCAGCTATCGAATATTAACAAGCGTGATGAAAAAATCACTGTCAGCGGCTACGAAATACATGCAGGCA
>JBLHVX010000022.1:0-16140 GCA_047628835.1 Granulosicoccus sp. | reverse complement strand
GGCCAGCGGACATAGCAGTCTTTAAGTAATGACACGATATCGTAGGTGACGGGGCCAACTACCGCATCTTGAAAGTCAATCACGCCCAACTCACCCGAATCACGATACATAAGGTTGCGCGAATGATAATCCCGATGAACAACGACTTGAGGCTGCTCTACTGCTTTCTGGGCTAAAAAAAACGTCAACTGATCCAACATTTGTCGTTCTTCTGGTGACAATACATGTCCCAACATATTCTCGACAAACCATTCAGGAAATAGTGCCATTTCTTTCAATAATAACGCGTTATCGTAAATCGGCAAACGACTTGTCAACTGAGTCGCCTGCTGTAGCTGAATCAACGTTGATTCAGCTAATGGATAATATGCTTCTACAGACTCTATAGACAATACATCCAATAAATCTGTACTGCCGAAGCTTTCTATCAGCAGATAATTGTTATCAGGGTCACAGGCATATACCGTGGGCGTGGGCACACTTTGCTGGCGTAACAAGCTAGACAATTCTGCAAAGTAAGCTCCAGACTCGCTTTTTCCCGCTTGTTTCGGGCCATTCACCAGTAAACATTCTGGCGACGTATTCACACGAAAATATTGACGAGAACCGGCGTCTCCAGTGAGGGGCAACAAAGAAAGAGGCTTTCCAGACAATACCGGTGGCGTAAGCACGCCACTTGAAGCTAATTTCGGGAGTGTTTCAGACACCCATTGGTGTAATAGTAATAACTGTTCCATTAAGACTGTTCCGTTAATCAGATGTACTGATAAAGTGCTGTTTAAAAACAAGTGAACATTAAAATATGTTAATCCGTAGAATTTTCTATGTTAAAACACGACTCGCCTGACATTTTACAGTAGAATTGTCGCTATAAATTAACTCAATATAAAATGCCTGCCATAGTTTATTAACTATGCTGGCTTAATACGGAAATATAATACTTCATGCTATCCTCTCGACGACGCTGCACAAAAGGTATTCGCTACCATATTGTGTCCTGCGGATTACTTGGTGTCTTATATTCGACGTCGAGCCTAGCTGACTTAAGACAAACGCTTGATTGGGTTGCCTTCGATCAGCTCACCTCCAAGCAACAAGCAGAATTACCTATCGGCAGCTGTGGCGCATATATTTCTCCCTTAGCAAGTCTTGATAATACTCTCAATAACACCCTCAAGAACACCCTCAAGAACAGCTTGTCGCCGACAGAAGCCTCATCTAATAAGAGCGAGCTAGTAGAAACAGACGGATTTAAACATATTACCTTAATTGGTGATGTATTGGTTAAGCAAGGAGCCCAGCAACTCACCGCCGAACAAGCCATTTACAGTGAAAAAACCGGCTCAATTACTATTGAGGGTGAACTGACCGTCAGGCAACCTAACCTACTATTAATTGCCAGCAAAGGTGTCGTTAATCAACGAGAAAATCGACTCGCTATCGATGACGCAACCTATGTTATTCACTCTGCCAATGTACGCGGTAAAGGCAAACAGCTAACAAAGAATCAACAACTAATTGATATACAGAAAAGCGAGTACACGAGCTGTAAACCCGGCAACAATGACTGGGTGCTAAAAGGTAGTCAAATCACCATCGATACTGAAAAAAACCAAGGTGTTGCCAAGCATGTTCGCTTAGAGGTTAAAGGCATACCTATTTTCTACTGGCCTTACTTACGCTTCCCTGTGGGCGATGCAAGACAATCGGGGTTTTTGTATCCTGTTATTGCATCAAATGATGGCGCTATTGACGTATCTATGCCTTACTATTTTAATTTAGCACCCAATTATGACCTCACACTAACTCCCCATTTTTTACAAAACCATGGCGAGTTAATCGAGGCTAATGGACGGCACTTAAGTGAAAATTTCGAAACGGATATTACACTAGCTCACTTAGCTAACGATAAAGGTGTACTGAGTGATAACGAGCAGACACAGATTGATGAGGGCACCAAAACCGCCGCTGAAGTAAACGCTTTTAAAGGCGATAATCGCTGGGCCGTCAACATCAATCAAACCGGCGGCAAGAATCAACGTTGGTTTAGCACCATCGACTATAATGAAGTCAGTGACAACGATTATTTAGGTGATTTTGATGATTCAGGTATCGACTCCAGCAATGAGGTCAGCCTGATCCAACAAGTGACCGCAGGCTATCAGTTTGATCACTGGCGACTAGGCGTGAATAGCCAGCAATATCAAATATTAGACACCACTATTACTCGTCCATATAAACTGCTTCCCGAAATCACCCTAGACGGCAAATACAACCTTCCTGGATATTCACTTGGCGAGTTCAATATTGCCCTAGAGAATGAATGGACACGCTTTGATCACAGTAGTGCAGATGATGTGGGTGACACAACATTGGTGGGTGATAGAACCAGATTCAGGTATGCCCTTGAGCTAGATAGCAGCAGCGATGCAGGGTTTATTCGGCCACGTATTCAAGCACGTTACCTTGGCTATCAGCTCGACGAAACGAAACTAATATCGGGAGCCAAAACCACTCCCTCTGTAGTGGTCCCACAAGCTATTATTGATTCAGGTTTATATTTTGGTCGCGATGGTGGTAGCTATCATCAAACATTCGAGCCTCGACTCTATTACTTTTATAGCCCCTTTGAAGATCAGTCAGACATTACCGGCAGCGGCAGGAATGTTAATTTTGACACATCTGGCCTGACCTTTAGCTACAGCCAATTGTTTAACGACACTCGATTTGCAGGCGGAGACAGAATTGATGACGCCAATCAATTATCTTTAGGATTAACAACACGTTTTATTGGCAATCAATCGGGGCGAGAATGGTTTAGTGCCAGCATTGGTAAAGCCATGTATTTTGATGAACGTCGAGTGACCCTTTCTGGCACGACAGATAGCGCTAACAACTCACCTATTGCTGGACGATTCAGTTCACAGTTCAGTCAACATTGGCGGCTAAGTAACGACTTTATTTATAATGATGACAGCGGCAACATCGACGATAATACGCTGTCAATAAAGTATCGAGGCGATGATAGTAGCCTACTGAACCTTAGCCATCGTTTTTTGCGCAATGAAATTTCTGACGACACCATTCAGCAATCTCAAGCTTCATTGATTTTCCCTTTGGCAAATCGCAGCTGGTACGTCTTTGCTCACGCTGACTATGACCATACCAATAAACGTGACCTAGAACAGCTGCTGGGGCTTGAATACAACAGCTGCTGTTATCGAGCACGCTTTGCTTATAAACGATCTATTGACGAGGATGACAGCCTTACAAACTTTAGCAACGTTGGATACGATGAAGGGCTCGTACTGGAGTTTCAATTTCTGGGTCTAGGTGGCACGGGAAAACAATTTGACAACATATTTAAAGACAACATTGATGGCTATGAACAATGGCAGGCAACTTATCGTGAAAACTAAATCAAACATTATTCTTTTACTCATGTGTACATATAAAACAATGAAAATGTTAACAACTATATTATTAAATACTTATCTTTTACTATTTACCTTATTAAGTAGTAACGCCGTCTTTGCCAACAAAAACATTGATAGCGTGATTGCTATCGTCAAAGACGATATAATTTTTGCGCAAGAGCTAGAGCAAAAAACACAACAAGCTCGCGTTCGCTTGCAAGCCCGAAACAAACGGGTTAGCGAAACAAAATTGCGCGAGCAACTATTAGACACTCTGATTATAGAAAAACTCCAACTAAGTTTAGCTCGACAAAATAATCTGCAAATAACAGATACAGAGATAGATGCAACACTTGTTAGGACCAAGGCACAGCTAACACGCAACAAGGTCTCATTCACGGAATATCTTGAATCACAAAACCTATCAGAAACACAAGCAAGAGAAGAAATAAGAAAAGAGTTACTCATTAGCCAAGTACAAAAAGGGGTGATTAGCCAGCGAATCAACATTACTGAACGAGAAGTCGATAATTTTCTAGAATCAAAAGAAGGCCAAGAATGGTTAACACCACGCTTTCATGTAGGACAAATATTTTTTCCCTATACTGAAAAAAACAAATCGCAAGTAATGGAAAAAACTAAAAAACTGCATAACATTGTCAAAAAACAACCCGATAATTTTAAAGCATTTGCACAACAATATTCTCAAGGGCCTAACGCTAAAAAAGGCGGCGACATCGGGATTCAACGCAAACAAGATTTACCTCCACTGTTTGCAGAGCGCGTCATCAACATGAAACCCGGCGATATAACTACGCCATTTTTTAGTGGTGCGGGCGTCCATATTTTAATGCTTTTTGATCGAAAAGGGGCCGAGCCAGTCATTGTTACTCAATACAAAGTGCAACATATTTTAATCAAGCCCACCAATCTATTTACCAACGAGGAAGCTCAAGAAAAAATCAACAAGCTCCGATCAAAAATCATAAACGGCGCTAACTTTACCCAAACTGCACAAGAAAGCTCCGACGATCTTGGATCAAAACTAGATGGCGGCGACCTTGGCTGGTCATCTCCCGGGGGGTTTGTACCTGTTTTTGAACAAGTAATGAAGAGCACTCCAATTGACGCTATTAGCCAACCATTTAAATCAAAGTTTGGCTGGCATATATTAACCGTCGAAGACAAACGGACAAAAGATATCTTTGACGATGTGAAACGCTCACAAGTACGTAACATCATAGGGCAGCAACGCTTTCAAGATGAATTAACCATTTGGCTGAAAGAACTGCGTGATAGTGCTTACGTGGAAATCCTCATTTGATCAAACGACTCGTATACACCGCCGGAGAGCCTGCTGGCATAGGCCCTGACCTAGCGATTCTTTATGCGCTGCAGACAGAAAAAAACTCGCAAAAAAATAATGTACAGTTTGCTGTCATTGCTAATGCCGAACTACTACTACAACGAGCACACCAACTTCAGTGTGCCGTACGTTTAGTTGAAATCCATCCTAACGATGAACCTTACGCCTTAAAAAAAGGTGAGCTAGGTATTATTCCGATTCAGACAAATACCTCAGTAACAACCGGCAGACTGAATAAAAGTAACGCACCCTACGTTTTACAGTCATTAGACCTTGCTACTCAACTTTGCCTCAATCATCAGTGCCATGGTGTAGTCACCGGCCCCGTACAAAAGAGTATCATTAATGATGCAGGCATTCCTTTTAGTGGGCACACTGAATACTTTGCGGAAAAAACACACACCCAGCAAGTAGTGATGATGTTGGCGACCGAAGGCTTACGCGTAGCGTTAGCAACAACACACCTACCTTTAAAAGACGTCTCTCAAGCAATCACTCATCAATCCTTACTTAATACACTACGCATTATCCATAACGATATGCGTGGAAAATTTATGCTGGAGACGCCTTCGATTGCCGTCTGTGGCCTCAACCCTCATGCAGGTGAAAGTGGCCACTTGGGACGAGAAGAAATCGACATTATAATACCGGTATTGCAGCAATTAAAAACAGAAGGCATACACTGCCAAGGTCCATTGCCGGCTGACACCTTATTCACCCCTAAATATTTAGATCACGTGGATGTCGTGCTCGCTATGTATCATGACCAAGGGTTACCCGTACTCAAATATAAAGGCTTTGGCGCCGCTGCCAATATTACTCTGGGCTTACCGATTATCCGCACCTCGGTAGATCATGGAACAGCGCTTGATTTGGCAGGAACAGGCAATATTGATACAGGCAGTTTGAGCACGGCTATTCAGTACGCACTAGCGATGACACCACCCATTAGAATAGCGCAGACATGCGACAAATAAAATCAAGAAAAACCGGATTCGACAATGAGTAAGCCCTCTCTTTTCGCTCACAAAGCGCGCAAACGTTTTGGACAAAACTTTTTAACTGACCAAAACATTATTAATCGTATTGTTACTAGCATTAACGCTAAAGCATTTGATCGTTTAATAGAAATTGGGCCTGGGCAAGGCGCTATCACCCAACAACTTATCTTGGCTTGCCCACAACTCCAAGTCATCGAATTAGATCGTGATTTGGTTCCGATTCTATTAGCGCAATTTGCCAAACACCCCGACTTTGCAATTCATCAACACGATGCTTTAAAGTTTGATTTCGCAACACTCATAAAAGACGAGCAACCATTACGTATTGTGGGCAATCTGCCTTACAACATTTCCACACCATTAATATTTCATCTTCTGTCTTATCAAGACCGTATTAGAGACATGCACTTTATGCTACAGAAAGAAGTGGTTAATCGATTGGTTGCGAAAGCTGGCGAAAAAAATTATGGCCGATTGAGCATTATGGTGCAGTATTATTGTGACACCGAACACTTATTTGCCGTACCGCCTGAATGTTTCGATCCACAACCCAAAGTAGACTCAGCTATTGTTCGCTTAGAACCACACAAAACATTACCCCACATTGCCGATAATGTAGAGCACTTGAGTCACTTGGTGAACCTTGCCTTTCAGCAGCGCCGAAAAACATTACGCAATACATTAAAGCAGTTGATCGATAAAGATGCCTTAGACAAACTGGGCGAAACCATTGGCATTGATGTCTCTTTACGCCCTGAGAACTTATCCATAAAAGACTACGTCAATCTCAGCAATACACTAAACGGTTTATCTATACATGAGTGAATTCAGCATCCGCATTTCCGTTAACAGCGAATATTTAGCAAAATATTCTCAGCCAAAAAAAAATCGTTTTGCGTTTTCCTATACGGTCAGCATTGAAAACTGTAGTGAAATCAGCGCACAACTACTCAGCAGGCACTGGGTCATTACCGATGCCAAAGATAGAATTCAAGAAGTCAGTGGTGATGGCGTCATAGGAGAGCAGCCACATATTTCTCCGGGTGAAAAATACACCTATAGCAGCAATGCCATTTTAGAAACACACGCTGGCATTATGGAAGGCTCTTACACCATGCGCACCGAAACGGGGAAAATCATTAATGTACCGATTCCAGCCTTTTCATTAACTCGACCCCAGTCACTTCATTAAACCTAAATACTGACTAGATGTAAGGTGCCACCACGATGACAGTTTATGCGGTAGGTGATCTGCAAGGGTGCTTACAACCCCTCAAGAAATTATTAAAGCAGGTGAACTTCAAACCTGAAAAAGATACCTTATGGCTAACAGGCGATCTTATTAATAGGGGCAGCGAATGTCTTGATACGCTCCGTTTCGTTTACGATATGCGCGATTCCGTTGTGACGGTATTGGGCAATCATGACTTACACTTACTAGCCGTTGCTGCAGGTGTTCGCCCTCAATCATCTTCCGATACACTTGATGGCATTCTTAATGCCCCAGACAAAGACATTTTATTAAACTGGCTGCGTCACCAACCACTGTTACATCATGATCCAGCCTTACAATTCAGCATGGTGCATGCGGGGATTCCACCACAATGGTCGCTAAAAAAAGCGCGAAAAAGAGCAAGGGAAGTCGAAGCGGTGTTACAAAGTGATTTATCAGGACTGTTTTTCTTGACCATGTACGGCAATACGCCTCAGTGCTGGAAAAAAGGACTGGAAGACTGTGATCGCTGGAGAGTGATCACCAATTATTTTACGCGGATGCGCTTTTGTGACGCAGAAGGAAAGTTAGAGCTAACATCCAAAGCAGGAATTCACCAAGCACCTAAAGGTTACGCACCGTGGTTTGAGCATTCTAATCGAAAAACCTACCACGATCGTATAATTTTTGGCCACTGGGCAGCATTAGAAGGCCAAGCCTACAGTGAGAATGTATTCGCCTTAGATACCGGTTATGTGTGGGGCAAGAGCATGACAATGATGCGTCTGAGCGACCAGAAGCGCTTTTCTGTAAATGCCCCCAACTAACTACCCTGCACCTTGTGAAGACCAATACGGTTCATACCACTTGTCACCCATCATTTACAACCTGCGCCTCACCTACCCAGCAACCATGCCTTTAACTCAACCAATGTTGTGCTCTTTAATACGGCACTTTTTAATGCTGAACTGCGCACGTGGTATAGCGTTAGTCCGAACAACACCAATCCCGTGCCTATCAAGATATGTGCAGTCAATGGCTCACCGTCTAAAAAATGACCCAATAATAAAGCAAATACTGGGCTAATCATACCCACTGTTGATACCACATATGCCGACAAGCGCTGCAATAAAAAGTAGTACAACGCAAATCCTAACAGTGAGCCAGCGATCGCTAAGTACATTATAGATAAGCCGCTTTGAAGACTAATAGGCCAAGGTAATGTGCCATCTAAAGCCCACCAAGCTAATGCCAACATAGGCACTGAGAAACACAGCCCACCCGTAGTTTTTTGCAATACTGGGATAGACACCTCAATCTTTTGCAAATACGTACCACTCACAGAAAAAGAGAAAACCGACAATACCATAGCCATAATACCGTAGACACCGTTAGCGCCCACCAACAATAGTTGATCCGTAAAAACTACCAGTAATCCACATACGGCGACCATTAATGCTATTACTCGCTGCACTGTAAATACCTGCTTACCCAAAATCGTATACGACAACACCCCCATCACAAACGGAGTAGTACTAAAGATAACCGATATTAACCCCGATGTTATCCATTGTGACGCCCAATACACCAATAAGAAATTAGGCGCGATACCGATGGCAGCAACAGTATAAAATCGCACCCCGTTACGATAACCCCAAATCGTTTCAGCTTTTACCCGGACAATACATAAGGCGATAATAGCCGATAGTAAAATACGCCAAAATATAGCGCCCGCGAACGACACCTCATCGGCGCTCCACTTAATGGCTAAAGGCGTGGTTGACCAAATAACAATTAATACACCATAAGCAATTCCATTTATCACGCCATAGCTCCTATCATTCTGCTTGCTTTACTCTTTTTCATACCCTACCTACTTCAGATTAATTACCGTTGCTTGCTAACGCAACAGGCCATCAACAACATAATTAAAGCTTATACCCTATAACGCAAAAAACCGCAGAGTTAGGCTGCGGCTTTTATTGACTAACGTATCGTTAATTTTTATTAGCGCACAGCATTATCTTTTCGACGCGTGACCGTCTGCCAAACCATAAAAGGCCCGCGCATGAGAGTAACGAGAAGTGATGACTTGTGTGTTAACATAATTTTTTTGTGATAATTCACTGCATTTTTAATCGAACATACGTACTATCAATCTACCTACATGCAATACGCGTGTTGATGAATGTGGATTATGAAGAGTTTCGCGGATTTCACCCATGAACGCAAGTAACAAGTAACAATCAAGTAACAATAGTGACAATAGTGACACCATTTATGAAAACATATCTTGTCGGAGGCGCTGTACGCGACCAATTACTTAACTTCACTTTCCACGAAAAAGATTGGGTGGTAGTTGGCAGCACGCCTGAAGAAATGTTAGCGCAAGGCTACACTCCTGTGGGCAAAGACTTTCCCGTTTTTTTACACCCTAAAACACACGAAGAATATGCATTAGCACGCACCGAACGCAAAACCGCGCCCGGATATAAAGGCTTTACGTTTCATACCGACAAAAATATTAGCCTTGAAGAAGATTTGCAACGCCGCGACCTGACTATCAATGCCATTGCCAAAGCCGATGATGGCACACTGATAGACCCTTACGGTGGACAACAAGACATAAAGAATAAGTATTTGCGTCATGTTTCTTCTGCCTTTAGCGAAGATCCTGTACGCGTTTTACGCGTTGCTCGTTTCATCGCGCGCTATCATCACCTTGGCTTCCGCATTGCAGATGAAACACTTACCATGATGCAGAACATCGTCGCGCAAGGTGAAACGCAAGCGCTTGTTGCGGAACGCGTATGGCAAGAAATGCATAAGGCCTTATCCGAACGTCACCCCGAACAGTTCTTTTATACTCTAGAGCGCTGTGACGCATTAAAAGATTTAATGCCGGATGAAAAATACATACAAGACAAAGTAAAAAACTTATCACTAACACCATTATTAAATGCGATAAAACACCACTCACAGGAAGAACAGACTCATCAACAAGCTATGATTTTCTTCGCGGCTTTTTGCTTTATTTTTGACCTCGATGAAATCGATGCTGTTTGCCAATCCGTATCTGCACCAAATGATTATATCGCCTTGGCCTTACTGCTTAAGCGGCATCACTCTCTATGCACATCGAAAGATGGCTGGGATACAACAACCCTTAGCCAGCTATTCCAGCAATGCGATGCTATTAGAAAACCTGAACGATTTGAACTACTACTGACAAGCAACAAAGCAATAAACTCTATTGACGCTAAAGAAAATACATTAAAAATCGAACTGTCAAGTGCGTTAAATGCGTATAAAACAGTCGATCATCAATCATTAATTGAGCAAGGTTTTACCAATGCGGCATTGGGACAGGCTATACGAGAACAACGGAAAAAACAGCTGGCAGCATGGTTGAAAAACAATTAAAGGGGTAGAAACTTACCCTTCCCCCTCTAACCTAATAAGTCTTGACTGATAGCTTTAGCGGCTAAAGCCCCTGCCGAAACCGCACTCACCACACAAGGAAAGTCGATATTACAAACATCTCCCGCTGCATATATTCCAGAAATATTCGTACGACCAAACCCATCAACCTGTAAAAACTGATTGTCATCACAGGTTAAAAATTCGCTGAGCCCAGAGAAGATCAGCGGGGCCACACTATCGGTATTGGCCTGATAACCGGCGAGCACATGAATACGATCTACCGAAGAAATATCATAATGATGCTGGTGAACGCCATTCTCTGACCAGGGATGGTAACGAATACCAACATCCATCGTTTCTACACTATCGCTTCCCTGCTTACTTTTTTCGGCAGAATATAACGTCGCATTTTCTATAATAGTAGCCTTAGGGTGGCCTTGTACTTTTTCTACAAATTTACGTTGTGCTCTCGGCGTTGAACGCGCGATCACAAATACTTTGCAATCTTGTTGAAGTAACATCGCAGCATTTTCAAACGCGTTATCACCCGCTCCCACAATCACAATGGTTTTATTTTTTTGCTCCTCAATATCAACAAATGCATACGGCCCCTCTATAACATTTTGGCTAGCAACAGTATTTACCTGTGACGGCAAAATATCCTTGCCCACATAGCGAGTGCCGTTAGCGAGCAACACAGCTTCACACTCAAGCGACGATTTTTTATTATCGCGTTCAAGTGTCAACAAAAAATCATTTCTATTAGCAATGCGTGATACACCACGAAGATGGGTTTGCAAACGGACATCAATAGACTTTTTTTCAATATGTTGGCGGTAACGCTCCGCCATACTCAACCCAGAGGTATCAACCTGCCCCAAGACCCAGTCATTTTTCAAAAAATTAACGTTTAGCATTCCACCCGTTATGGATTCTCGCTCTATCACAACGGGAGTTAAGCCTAAGTTTGTCAGCCACAACGCAGCCGACAAACCTGCAGGGCCTGCACCAATGATGGCAATAGTGGGAGATTTCATCACAACTGGCTTTCTCTTTTTACGTCATGAGCTTTTACACGAACATTGCTTTTAGCGTAGCGCGTTAAAGCATGTGTTTATAGCGCAAGACAGGGCGGCGAAACAGAAACAACTCTGTCTTGCCAAACAAAATCGACGGGGATTAACAATAAGCCATTATGTTCTAACATCTGCTGCCATAGTACCAAAAACGTCTTCCCTAACTGCGGATGAATCATATCGGGTAATAAATCAGCCAGCGGCCTCAACACATACGCATTATTCTCAACACCCTGATGAGGCAAGCTGATACCCGCTTCGCCATAAATTACATTTCCGTACAATAAAAAATCAACATCAATCGTCACTTCTGTTTTTGTACGATCACGACTGCACTGCCGTTCAATATCCTGTGTGATTTTTTTAATATCAACGATAGATAAATCACTCTTCACAACCACTACCGCATTATAGTAGTGAGCACATAAAGAGCTATCACGCGCAGAAGAGGGGGATGACTCGTTACTTTTTTCTGCGGGAGGGCTGTCATATACCGACGAGATAACTAGCTCGCCAAACACCTGCTGCAGCGCATCGAGAGCCTGCCGAAAATGATGCTCTTGCTGGCAATTACTGCCCAGACTAAACACGACTTGCTGTAGCGTAGCTAATAGTTTAGCTGGAGATGAGGTAGCGGAGGAAGGTGACACAGAAAAAGACATTATTATTTTTCGCCCCGCTCTATTTCAATACCTACACAATCAACGTTGGTCATTACGTCTACCTTTTTAACTACCACCCTTAACCATGACACTGGATATTGTTGCTGAATCATTACCGCGATGTTTTCAGCCAAGGTTTCAATTAATTTATATTTCGCGTCATCAGCCAACACAATAATAGCCGCGCAAACCGCTGAATAATCAATAGTATATTGCAGATCATCATCGGCAGCAGCTTGGCGAATATCAGTTGCCATATCAACATCAATCAGCAAACGCTGCTTTACCGCTCGCTCCCACTCATATAAACCCACAATGGTTTCCAGCGCTAAACCGCGAATAATGACCTTATCCATTTATTCTACTACCTATTATATTGACTGTTACTGGCTCTTTTTATTTGAGACAATGAATGTCGATTAAGTATTGGAGCCGTCAATCGGCGACAACTCGTCTAGCGGCCAACGGGGAGTTACCTTAATCGCCAAGCCTTCTTGCTGCTGCGCGACTAATCGCTGGCAACCTGCGTAGGCAATCATCGCACCATTGTCAGTACAGAATTCGTGGCGAGCATAAAACACCGTTGACTGTATTTTTTTCAGCGCCGACTCTAAACGCTCACGCAATCGTGTATTCGCCGAGACACCGCCCGCAATCACTAACGTATTAAGATGCTCTTGCGCTAAGGCACGGCGGCACTTAATCACCAAGGTATCGACTACCGCCTCCTGAAATGCGCTGGCGATATCCGCACAGGTTTGATCGTCGGGCAAACCATTAGCTTGCGCATGCTTGGCCACTGTATTTAAGGTAAAGGTCTTTAAACCGCTAAAACTAAAATCCACACCGGGGCGATCGGTCATTGGGCGAGGGAAAGTAAATCGCGCTTTTTCACCCGGCTTTGTCTTACTTAATTCTGCCAACTTAGCAATCATTGGCCCACCAGGGTAATCCAAGTCCAACATTTTGGCTGCTTTATCAAACGCTTCACCCGCTGCATCATCCAGTGATTCACCTAGCAGTCGATATTTCCCAATACCGTCAACACGCACCAACTGGGTATGCCCGCCTGACACCAACAATGCGACAAAAGGAAAGCTAGGAGGCGCATCTTCAAGCATAGGCGCAAGCAGATGCCCTTCCATATGATGTACGCCCAACGCAGGCACATCTAAAGCCATCGCCAACGCACGCCCAGTACACGCACCCACCATTAATGCACCCACTAAACCAGGGCCTTTGGTATAAGCGATGCCCTCGATATCTTGCTTAGTTAACTTACATTCGCTTAATAGCTCATCGACCAGTGGTAATAATTTACGCACGTGATCACGCGAAGCCAACTCAGGAACCACTCCCCCATATTCACTATGCAAAGCGATCTGGCTGTATAAGCAATGGCCTAACAAGCCCTTTTCGCTATCATATAAAGCGACACCGGTTTCATCGCAAGACGTTTCAATTCCTAGTACTAGCACTCTACATATCTCTATTTATCATGTTAATCATTGCCGCCCTCGAACACGAATCTCTATCTGGGGATTTGGGCTATTGTCAATACGGGCACCAGTTTAGCTGCGTATCATACCAGAGAGATCAAAAATACCACACAAACACTTGTGGTCGACTGCATGTCTGTGTAAAATCTGCGCCCCTTGCAGTTGCGAGTAGTGCGTTTGATCTATCCGCCAAAACTGACACTGAATTACTTACATTGACATCAACATATAGGGTTAACTATGCCTGCAGTAAAACTGAAAGAAAACGAGCCATTTGATATCGCTCTTCGTCGCTTCAAGCGTTCTTGTGAAAAAGCGGGTGTTCTAGCCGAAGTACGTCGTCGTGAACATTATGAAAAGCCAACCACTGTACGCAAGCGTCAAGCAGCTGCAGCGGTTAAACGTCACGCGAAGAAGGTACAACGCGAGTCGAAAAAGTTTCAGCGTCTATACTAAACCGCTCCGGCTTAGCATAACAAGTATAACTTTTAGTTTAGTGAATTAGCTATACCTCTTGGGCTGATAATCCGATCAACCCTACTAGAGCATATCTATAATGGCAAAAAGCGAATTACAAACTCGTATTCATAGCGAAATGAAAACGGCCATGCGGGCGAAAGATAAACCTCGCCTAGGTATTATTCGCTTAATGCAGTCTGAATTTAAGCGCATCGAAGTTGATGAGCGCATTGATCTTGATGAAGCGCGCGTCTTAGCTGTGCTCGACAAAATGGTCAAACAACGCCGTGACTCAGCTCAGCAATATGAAGATGCCGATCGCCAAGAGCTTGCCGACCAAGAGCATTTTGAAATTGCCGTGATTACGGAATTCCTTCCTCAAGCATTAAGCGACGACGAAGTATCTAACCTTATCGATGAAGCCATTGCCGCGACAAGCGCCAGCGGTATGCAAGATATGGGCAAAGTGATGGGGATTCTTAAGCCCCAACTACAAGGTCGTGCCGACATGGGCGCTGCAAGCAAGATCATTAAAGCGAAACTCAGCTAACATCTCGCCGCACCCCTCCACTTAAACACCTTATCTTAACGCTCTCACCTTATTAGCATTTGTCCCTATGCCTGTAATTTATCCTAGGAGCCTTAAAATAATCATTCACAGAAATCAGCGCACCCTCCAAATAACCCGATTCGGCCTCTGCATATTCCGACCCCACAAAACTGATATTTTGTAACTCCAGCTCTGTTCTGTAACGCTGTAGATTAATAGCTGGGTGACGAGGTGATTCACTTATATCTTCATCAGCACAAACCCACTCATCTTGCGCCCAATCTTTTAATGCCATAGCTTGAGAGTTCACTGCTTGCTCACCAAAAATAGCGACTAACTGCTGTAAACAATACCGCTCAAACTCATCATGGCTGACCCGTCTTAGTTGCTGGGCACTTATACCGACAAAACCAAAAAGCGCACACGGCTCAACAGCACGGCTTTGGCTACAAGCATCGTGAATTTCAACCAGTGGGCCAGCGCGACTAAACACATCGCCAGACAAAACCGCTTCACGCCAAAAAGCTTTTTTATAATATGCAATAAACTTAGCCTGCGCTGCCATCCATGCTAGAGCTTGCAATAAAGACGCGACACACTCACGGGATAAATAATCAGCCAACGGGAGATGCGCCAACAATACGCGTGGTGGCACAGCAAACACCACATGCTTCGCATTAAATTGCTCGTCATCATTACCTAACAGCCAACCACCACCTTGCTTACACAATTTTTTCACCAAACAAGAAAGGCGTAATGACATAGGGTCGAGCGTATTTTGTAAGGCATGGATTAACGCTATCATCCCACCCTTAACACGATAATACAGCTTTGCATTAGCACCTGGCGATTGCTGAGGCGATCCACCCCGACTCGTTTGGGACAACACATCGCCACGACTATACTGCTCAAAAAATGGTAGATGCAACTCATTCAATAACGTTTGCATATTGTGCTGTCGAGGAGGGGGGGGGGCAAATAAATTTGTGTAACTGTTCATTACCCTTAATCTACTCACAAGGCAATTATAATGAGTAAAACAATGAATCAGAAACGAACACAGGCATTAACCGAAGAACTAGCCAAAGATCTAAAAACCCCGAAGTCCTTAACGTACTGAGCACTCGATTGACCAAAATCACTGTTGAGGCAGCGCGAAAGACTGAGATGGAGACCACCTAGGTTACGATAAACACGACCTATGCGGACACCACAGTGGTAATAGCTGCAACGGTTATTCATCAAAAACACTCAACGGTGATCATGGTGAAATTGAGCTTCAAACGCCCGTGATCTAATTGCTAGCTTTGGACCGCAGTTAATCAAAAAGAATCAAACCCGTATTACTGGCATGGATGCTCAAATTCTTAGCCTGTACGCTAAAGGCATGAGTACACGCGATATCGTTGCTGCCTTCGATGAGATGTATGGTGCAGAGATATCAGCTGGGCTAGTTTCACAAGTGACTAATGCCG
>JBLHVX010000021.1:0-16161 GCA_047628835.1 Granulosicoccus sp. | reverse complement strand
GTCAGTGCTATTAATCGTGGCGCTCGTCGAGTACTAGAATCTGTCGTTATCGACATAAAAGGTGACGACAAAGAGATATTCGATAAATACGCTGAAAGCGATCTTGCGACTATAGATCGTCAGAAAGTCGTCGATAATTTAGTCGCATCTGGCGCATGGACATCATTCCGCACGCGACCCTTTAGTAAAGTCCCGGCTATTGACTCAGCACCAGCATCTATCTTTGTCACTGCAATGGATACTAATCCATTAGCTGCTGACACAGGTGTTGTTATGGCTACAGAGCAAACGGCATTTAGTCACGGTGTTACCGTGCTGACTCGTTTAACCGAGGGTAAAGTTTTCGTCTGTAAAGGCGAGGGTGCTGATGTTAACACGCCAGAAAATGCTTCAGTGGTTACCGAGACCTTTGCGGGTGTACACCCAGCGGGTAATGCGGGAACACACATTCATTATCTTGATCCAGTCAATGTCAATAAAGTTGTTTGGACTATCGGTTACCAAGATGTGATTGCTATTGGTCATTTATTTGTATCGGGTGAGCTTTATACTCGCCGTGTTATTTCGCTAGCAGGCCCGCGCGTTAACAACCCTAGATTACTTGCGACAAGAGTAGGTGCAAGTTTAGATGCATTAACTGCAGGCAGTATTGATGGTGAAAATAATCGAGTTATTTCTGGCTCTGTTTTCGGCGGTCGGACGGCTAAATCTACACTGGCGTATTTAGGTCGTTACCACAACCAAGTAACAGTGATAGCAGAAGGCAATGATCGCCCATTCTTACACTATTTACGGGCTGGTTTTAATGGTTTTTCGGTATTAGGTATTTACGTTTCTAGCTTAATAAAAGGTAAAACCTTCGACTTCACCACCACCACTAACGGTAGTGAAAGAGCGATGGTACCTATTGGCACGTATGAGAATGTGATGCCATTGGATATTCTCCCTACACAGTTATTACGCTCATTAATTGTAGGCGATACCGAAATGGCCCAAAAATTAGGTGGCCTTGAGCTAGATGAAGAAGATTTAGCGTTGTGCACTTATGTATGCCCAGGTAAATATGAGTACGGGCCTATTTTGCGTGATAACTTAACACGTATCGAGACTGAGGGTTAATCATGAGTTTACGTTCTATTTTAGATGGTGTGGAACCGCATTTTCATAAAGGCGGTAAGTACGAAAGCTGGTACGCTTTGTATGAAGCAGTAGATACGGTATTTTATCGACCCAGTGATGTGACTAAAACAACGGCGCATGTTCGTGATGGTATCGACTTAAAACGCATGATGATTACCGTTTGGTTGTGTACGTTCCCTGCCATGTTTTACGGTATGTACAATGTGGGCTTTCAAGCTAATACCATTATGGCTGATATGGGCTTAGCGGCTGTTGAAGGCTGGCGCGGCGGTATTATCGAACTGCTTGCAGGTTATAGCGCTAGCAGTGTGTGGGATAGTATGATCCACGGTGCCGTTTATTTCTTACCTATTTATGCCACAGTATTTATTGTAGGTGGTTTTTGGGAAGTGTTGTTTGCGATGAAGCGTGGACACGAAGTAAATGAAGGCTTCTTTGTAACGTCAGTCCTCTTCTCGTTAATTTGCCCTCCTGATCTACCTCTATGGCAAGCCGCCTTAGGCATTAGTTTCGGTGTGGTCATCGGTAAGGAAGTATTTGGTGGAACCGGTAAAAACTTCCTTAACCCTGCCTTAACTGGCCGTGCGTTTTTATACTTCGCGTACCCTTCTTTTATGTCGGGTGATGCGGTATGGACAGCGGTTGACGGTTATACTGGTGCGACAGCGTTGTCTTGGGCAGCATCAGGTGGCGTCGAAGCACTCAACGCAAAAATTGGTTTGATGAATGCTTTTTTTGGTAACTTACATGGTTCTTTTGGTGAGGTATCTACGTTAATGATCTTTGTGGGCGGTTTCTTCTTATTGGTTACTCGCATCGCATCTTGGCGGATAATGGCTGGCGTCATGCTGGGCATGGTGGCTACCTCTAGCCTGTTTAACTTTATTGGTTCCGACACCAACCCAATGTTTAATGTCCCTTGGTATTGGCATTTAATGGTGGGTGGCTTTGCATTTGGGATGGTATTTATGGCGACCGATCCAGTGTCATCGTCAATGACCAATGCAGGTAAATGGTGGTTTGGAGGTCTGGTCGGTTTGATGACGGTGCTGATTCGTGTGGTTAACCCCGCGTTCCCAGAAGGTATAATGTTAGCCATCTTATTTGCGAATTTATTTGCGCCGCTAATGGATCATTTTGTTGTGCAAGCCAATATCAAAAGGAGACTAGCTCGTGCCTAGTAATAATTCTACACAGCGTACTCTGCTAGTGGCCTTCTTACTGTGTCTTGTTTGCTCAGTAATTGTGTCAACCGCAGCAGTTCTATTAAAACCTCTTCAGGTGGCGAATAAGCAAAAAGATTTTAAAATTAATATTTTAAAAGCAGGCGGCCTCTACAGTCAAGGCATCGAAGACGGTAAAAGTATTACTGAAATGTTTGAAAGTGTTACCACTAAATTAGTGGACATTGAAACAGGCAAGTATACCGACGAAAAAGATGCTCAATCTTATGACCAACGAAAAGCGTCTAAAGACCCACAGCTATCAGTTGTTTTATCAACAGAAGATGATTTGGCTAAAATTTCAAACCGAGTAAATATCGCTAAGGTATATCTTGTACAGAACGAGCAAGGTTTGCAGAAAGTGATATTGCCGGTTAAAGGTTATGGCCTCTGGTCTACGCTGTATGGCTTTATTTCTTTAGAAAGTGATCTCAATACAGTATCAGGCTTGGTTTTCTATGAGCATGGTGAAACACCGGGACTGGGTGGCGAAATCGACAACCCTAAATGGAGAGCTTTGTGGCATGGGAAAGAAGTGTATGGCGCAGATCAAACTGTTTCTCTTTCTGTAATTAAGGGCGCTGTTAATGAAAACACTGCTGACCCCCAACATAAAGTAGATGGTTTATCCGGTGCGACGTTGACCGGTAAAGGGGTAGATAACCTAGTGAAGTTTTGGATGGGCTCAATGGGCTATGCTAAATATCTAACAAACCTTAAAGAAGGGGAAGCTTAATCCATGAAAATTAAAGACTTATTGTATAAGCCGTTATTCGAAGACAACCCTATCGCTTTGCAGATTTTAGGCATTTGTTCTGCTCTTGCAGTAACGAGCAGCTTAAAAGTAACCATCGTTATGTGCATCGCGGTAACAATCGTAACGGGCTTTTCTAACTTTTTTGTTTCTCTCGTGCGTAACCATGCACCGAGCAGTATTCGCATTATTGTACAGATGATCATTATTGCTTCCTTAGTCATATTGGTTGATCAAATATTAAAAGCAGTGGCTTACGATATTAGTAAGCAGCTTTCTGTTTTTGTGGGTTTGATTATTACTAACTGTATCGTGATGGGGCGCGCAGAAGCATTTGCGATGAAAAACCCTCCGCTACCTAGCTTTCTAGATGGTATCGGTAATGGTTTAGGCTATAGCGCTATTTTATTAGGCTTGGCATTTGTTCGTGAACTATTTGGTTCGGGTAAATTATTTGGTCTTGAAGTACTACCGTTAGTGACTGACGGGGGCTGGTACGTTTCAAATGGTTTGTTATTGTTGCCGCCGAGCGCGTTCTTCTTAATTGGTTTGTTTATCTGGGCTATCCGTACAGTGAAAACTGAACAGGTTGAACAAGATGAATTTAAAATATCATCCAACACTCAAGGTAAGGGAGCTCACTAATGGAAGAATTACTGAGTTTATTCGTTCGTTCTATCTTTATAGAAAACATGGCGCTAGCCTTCTTCTTGGGTATGTGTACATTTATTGCAGTGTCGAAGAAAGTTGAGGCTGCACTAGGTTTAGGCATCGCTGTGATTGTTGTACTGGTTATTACGACACCGGTTAATAATCTGCTATATACCTATCTTTTAGCTGATGGCGCGCTTGCTTGGGCAGGATTACCTGAAGTTGATTTGAGCTTTTTGGGATTAATTACGTATATAGGTGTGATTGCTGCCTTAATTCAGATTATGGAAATGGTTCTCGATAAATACGTGCCATCGCTATATAACGCTTTAGGTGTGTTCCTACCGCTAATTACGGTGAACTGTGCGATTCTGGGTGCTTCACTTTTCATGGTTGAGCGTAGTTACGATTTTGCTGAAAGCGTTGTATTTGGTGCGGGTGCAGGTACTGGTTGGGCTTTAGCGATTGTTGCCTTAGCGGGTATTCGTGAAAAAATGAAATATAGTGATGTGCCGGACGGCTTAAAAGGCTTAGGTATTACTTTTATCACTGTAGGGCTAATGTCACTAGGTTTCATGTCCTTTGGTGGCATCGATCTATAATTGCGAGGTTTAGTTAAAAGATGAATATTGAAATTATTCTAGGCGTTGCCATGTTTACAATGTTGGTGTTGGCACTGGTAATGATTATCTTATCCGCGCGCGCCAAATTAGTGAGCACGGGTGATGTGACCATCACGGTTAATCACGAGAAAAAAATTGTCGTTCCTGCGGGCGGCAAACTATTACAAACACTTGCTGAGTCTGGTTTATTTCTACCGTCTGCATGTGGTGGTGGTGGTACTTGTGCACAATGTAAATGTATTGTTGAGTCTGGCGGAGGTGGTATTTTACCTACTGAAGAGTCGCACTTTAATAAGCGTGAAGCGAATGAAGGCTGGCGTCTATCTTGTCAGGTTCCTGTTAAGCAAGATATGAACGTTGAAGTTGAAGACGATGTCTTTGGTGTAAAACAATGGGAATGTGAGACCGTTTCTAATCCTAATATGGCAACGTTTATTAAAGAGCTTACGTTAAAGCTACCTGAAGGCGAAAATGTTGATTTCCGTGCGGGTGGTTATGTTCAGTTAGAAATTCCACCACATCACGTTAAGTTCAAAGACTTTGACATTGAAGAAGAATACCGTGGTGATTGGGAGCGATTTGGTTTTTTCAAATTAGAATCTAAAGTAGATGAGCCTGTTATTCGCGCCTATTCAATGGCGAACTATCCAGAAGAGCGTGGTTTAGTGAAGTTTAATATTCGTATTGCGACTCCACCTCCAGGCGCTCAAGGTATTCCGCCAGGTCAAATGTCTTCTTATGTGTTCAACATGAAGCCGGGTGACAAGATTGCTGTATATGGTCCGTTTGGTGAGTTCTTTGCTAAAGATACTGATGCGGAAATGGTTTTTATCGGTGGTGGTGCTGGTATGGCGCCAATGCGCTCACATCTCTTCGATCAGTTGAAGCGCTTACATAGTAAGCGTAAAATTAGCTTCTGGTACGGTGCGCGTTCTCTTCGTGAAATGTTCTATGAAGATGAATATGACATGCTAGCGGGTGAAAATGAAAACTTTAACTGGCATGTTGCTCTATCTGATCCACAGTCAGAAGATAATTGGGAAGGGCTAACCGGCTTTATTCACAATGTACTTTTTGAAGAATACCTAAAGGATCATCCAGCACCCGAAGATTGTGAGTTTTATATGTGCGGACCGCCAATGATGAACCAGGCCGTTATTAAAATGCTAAAAGATCTTGGTGTCGAAGATGAAAATATCATGCTCGACGACTTCGGTGGCTAATGTCGTCAAAACGTACAGTAGGTAAGCCTGTCTTATCTTGCAAGATAACCAATACTTCGCACATCGTTCGTGCGCGGTATTGGTTTTTCTTATGCGCATTTTCATACCCCTCTCGACGCCTCCTACCATGTCTCTTGCTGTTAAGTCTACTGGTCGCATGTGGCCAGCCACCAGCGGTGTCTACTATCAACGGGCAAACAATGGGGACGACATACAGCGTTAGTGTTGTCGGCAATGCCAATGACGACACGTTCAGCGAATCGAACTTAAGCGATATAAAATCATCAATAGATGCTAAATTGGTTGTTATCAATCAACTTATGTCCACCTATATTACAGATTCAGAAATTTCACGTTTTAATCAATACCCCCATAATCAATGGTTTGCCTTATCCTCCGAAACCTTAAAAGTCATTGAATATAGTTTATATTTATCTGAGCTAACGAACGGTAAGTTCGATATTACAGTATCCCCACTGATTAATTTATGGGGGTTTGGAAGTGATGGTGAAACTGAATTTCCATCTGATATATTAATCGTCGAAGCCAAAGAAAAAGTGGGCTGGAAAGCGTTAATTGTCGATAAGGACAATCTTCGAATTAAAAAAGCCAAGCCCTTAACTATAGATCTATCGGCTATTGCGAAAGGCTATGGGGTAGATGTCATCGCGCAATTACTCGAGGCTCAAGGAGTCAATAATTATCTCGTGGAAATCGGTGGCGAGATACGTGTTAATGGGAGTAAACCTAATGGAGAGAGTTGGCGAGTAGGTGTTGAAACCCCTTCTTTTTTCCAGCATGGTGCACGTAAAGTCATTACACTACAAAATGTAGCCGTAGCGACATCGGGTGATTATCGAAATTTTTTTGAAAAAGATGGCATACGCTATTCGCACACAATAGATCCTGTAACCGGTAAACCCGTTATTCATAATATAGCGTCAATGACGGTTATTGTTGATAGCTTAGATACTAATAGCCCAGCGTATGATCAGGCTGAGAGTAAAATGTATAGTGCGATGAAAGCCGATGGGCTGGCGACAGCATTTATGGCTTTAGGTGAGGAAGGTGCGTTAGAGCTTGCTAATCGGTTAGCGTTACCCATTTACATATTACGTTATAACGAAGAGACATTTACCGAATCTTTTTCCAGCAGTTTTGTCTCTTATTTGAATCATTAATAGTGATTAATAGTGATTTTTCTTAGTATAATTGATGATTATACTGGTTATCTGTTCTGTATTATAATCACGACTATCAAGAGGTACTAGCATGTTAACCGTATTACTCGGGTTTATTTTATTGGGCTTGGTCATCGCCGGTATGGCGATCGGTGTTATTATGGGCCGCCGCCCGATCACAGGATCTTGTGGTGGCATTGGTGCTGCACTCGGAGTAAAAAATTACAACTGTGATATTTGTGGTGACGACCCCGCTAAATGTGATGAGGTGACTGCTGGCGAGCAACAAGCGACAAGCTTAGCTTATGACGCGTCTAAAAAAGACTAATTAGTGCCCATCCATAAATGGTTCGTCGCGACGGAAAGTGAAAATGGTTATTCCTATTTAAGGATGGGCGCTACTAGATACAAGCGTTTGCTTATTGCAAACAACTACATCTAGTGGTGCGAAGATGGCCGTTTTAATTTTTCCACAGCAAAGCCCTATTTATGGATGGGCACTAATTACTCCGTTGTAAATCTCACTCTCTAGTACAGCACTCGCATTTATATTACGGGTATAAAAAAGGTTATTATTGTGAAGTTTGATTATGATTTGTTAGTGATTGGTTCAGGTCCTGCTGGTGAAGGGGCAGCGATGGCAGCAATTAAAAATGGTCTTAAGGTTGCTGCAGTAGAAAACCGTGCTGAAGTGGGCGGAAGCTGTCTACACAAAGGTACTATTCCATCAAAATCACTACGGCATGTTATTCAGCAAATTATTCGCTATAAAAATAGTCATGTATTTAATGCGTTAGGTGATACGCGATCCATCACTTTTCCCGATGCACTGAAAGAGTCCCAGCGAGTCATCCCAAAACAAGTTAATGTGCACAATGCGTTTTATGTAAAAAATCGGGTCAAATTATTCACTGGCCAAGCCAAGTTTATTGGTAAACACGAACTCGAAATCTCTTCTTCAAGTAGCATGACCAAAACGGTTACAGCAAAAGATTTTATTATTGCGACTGGTTCACGTCCTTATAATCCAGAGGGTGTTGATTTTTCACATCCTCGTGTTTACGACAGTGATTCCATTCTAGAAATGACCCATACGCCGCGGACTATTATTATTTACGGTGCCGGCGTGATCGGTTGTGAGTACGCCTCGATCTTTGCTGGTCTAGGTATTAAGGTGGATCTAATCAATACGCGCGATCGATTGTTATCGTTTTTAGATGACGAAATTTCTGGCGCTTTAAATTATCACCTTAGGGATGTGGGTGTGATGATTCGGCATCAAGAAGAATTTGATCGCTTAGAAGCGGATGATGAGTTAGTAACAGTACATCTAAAGTCAGGCAAACGTTTATATGCTGACGCTATTTTGTGGTGTAACGGTAGAACCGGTAACACAGACACCTTGGCGTTAGGGAATGTAAACTTAAATCCCGATAGCCGCGGGCAGTTAACAGTGGATGAAACCTATCGCACAGAGGTAGATAATATATATGCAGCAGGCGATGTGATTGGCTGGCCTAGCTTAGCCAGCGCGTCTTATGATCAAGGGCGTGCTGCAGCTGGTTCTGTTCTAGGTCGTGACATTAATCATGTGAATGATGTGCCGACAGGAATCTATACTTTGCCTGAAATTAGCTCTGTAGGTAAAACAGAGAGTGAGCTTACAGACGAAAAAGTACCTTATGAAGTAGGGCGGGCATTTTTTAAGAGTATTGCTCGTGCTCAAATTAGCGGCGAAGAAGTGGGTATGTTAAAAATTCTTTTTCACATAGATACCTTTGAAATTCTAGGTATTCACTGCTTTGGTGCCGAAGCCTCAGAGATTATTCATATTGGCCAAGCCATTATGAATCAACCTGGAAAGCAAAATAATATTAAGTATTTTTTAAATACCACATTTAACTACCCGACTATGGCAGAAGCCTATCGTATTGCAGCATTGGCAGGTTTAAACCGTAGCCAGCGTTTTGCTTATTAGTGGTAATGTTAAATGTTTAGAAAAATAAGTACATAAAGACCCAATAAAAAAGCCGAGTATTTATCTACTCGGCCTTTTTTTTTCGATCATGTTAGTAGCGTAATAGAACCAACCACAATCGAAACGATCCTAGGTTTTAGTACGAAGTGTTCTGACCTATATAAATAATAATAGACTGACTAAACCCACACTACCCAGCACTATAGTATATGGAAGTGCCATAATCACCATGCGACCATAGGATAAACGGATTAATGGTGTCAGTGCAGAGGTTAATAGGAATAAAAACCCAGCTTGTCCGTTAGGCGTCGCGACACTCGGTAATTTTGTTCCTGTGTTAATGGCCACAGCCAAATTCTAAAAATGCTCACGGGAGATCGTCCCGGCATCAAAAGTGGCTTTAACACTCGCCAATATAAACCGTCGCCACAAATACATGATCGCTAATCATAGATAAAATGTCGTTTGCAATAAATAGCATTGGTGCCTGTTGAGTCATATCAAGACTTAATACGGCATTAGTAATAGGGCTAAACAAATACTGATCGTGAATCACAGCAACCACGCCAAAGAAAACAACCGGTCATGTAGTAAAGGCAAATGCTTCCTCAAAGGCGTGGCCAATGTGCTGCTCTTCAATAAGACCATTAAAGGCAGTTAACAGCACGATAACCATCAAACCGATAATGCCAACTTCAGCAATATAAAAAGCCAGTGCAAACACTGATAAAAAAGATAGCCACTGTACCTTGAATAATAAGTTCAGTGGTTTCTTTATGTGTGCGTTTCTCATCCTGCTCTTCTGAAAATGCTACCCAAATAGTACGAACCTTATCTGGAGTTCTCATTTCATAACCAAACCAAACCAAACCAAACCATTTTGTTGAGATTCCAATAGTACACAAGTGATCATGCCACAAATAAAAAGCGGGAGGGTAATGGGTGCCATAACCATAATGAATTCAATAAACCTCCATCCCATTGTCTCTTCAGTGAGAAGGTTCTGTGGTACGCCCACCGTGGTACATACTCCGCCTACGGTGAGCGAGTGTATGCGTCATATATATCCTTAAGGTATACGATGTATTATCGACGAGAGCTAATCCCTCACTAATTCTACTGTAATATCAGAACAGCAACTATTATTTAGAAGCGAAGTTGGATAAACGTCAATTCACCGCGTTACTTCAATAGCCTAGCGCATATTTTATAATAAAATGTGCGCTACTTAAAACAATCCTTTTGATTTGAGTGTTATATTACACATCACAAATATTAATAAGCCAATATTCACAGCGTGGACATATCTTTTGAGTAATAAACAAGCAATTAACTTAACCTCTATGAGCCTTATCGAAGGTGAATTGATGACAACCATCAGCGAAGCATCAACGCATCTAGAGACTTTTATCAGTGAAAGAGCTAACCAGAAAGTATTGGATGACTGTATTAGCTCGTTACAACAAATTCGCGGTAGCTTAGATCTAATTCAGTTGTATGGTGCTTGTGAGTTAGCCGGTGAAATTTTAGCGACAGCTATCGATATCGATATCGAAAAGCATACCGCTTTAGATGACAAACTATCAGCGTTGACTAAGAGTTTCTTTATTCTCAGTTGCTATTTTGAGTACGCTCAACAACATCAAGTTGGTATGCCAGTATTGTTGGTTCCTTATATCAATGACCTTCGTTTAGTAAATAGGCAAGCCGTAATGCCTGAATCTTACTTCGAATCGCCGATATCCGAGTATCGATGTCCATCTTCCCCGATTGAGCCAATAGCGAATAATAGCGAAAACCTCCAAGTAATGCTTCGTCGTTTCCGCCATATGTACCAACTAGGCTTGCTCGGCGTTGTAAAGGAGCTAAATATTGAGCATGCACTTACACTTATGCAGCGTGTTTGCACCAAAGTCTATCGTTTTGCTAAAGGGCGCAAGAGTGAAACCTTATGGTGGTTAGCTTCTAATGCTTTACAAGCCTTTGTTGATGCAGATATTGCCCCTAGTGTCGCGCGCAAACGCCTCTTTACTACTATAGACAAGCAGCTACGACTATTGGAAAAGCAAGGCGATAATGCGTTTGATCAGGCAGCACCAGAACCATTACTAATAGAGTTAGCCTACTATATTGCTTTAGCCGCAGAGGGTAATGACGATTATGCAAAAATTAAGCAGCTTTATGGTTTTAACGACCTAAGTTATACCGAAAAAACGCTTCAGCGAGAAACCGCTGCTTTAACCGGGCCTAATGCAAAAACCGTCCAATCTGTCGCAGAAGTACTGCGTGTAGAGCTCAGTGTAGCCAAAGAGAATATGGAAAGGTTTCAGATAACGGAAGATGTTGTTGAGGGTGACTATGAAGATACTATTTCTCGCATACAACGAGTGAAAGATATTTTACATGTTGTAGGCTTAACATCGGCAGCTAAGGTAATAGGCACCGCTTTAGATATACTGATAACAGCTAACGAGTCTAAACAGTGTTTAGACGAAGACGGCAATATGGTAGTGGTGGATGCCTTTTTGTATGTAGAAAGCGTTTTGAATAGTTTAGCAAAACGGAACTTTTCTGGTGAGCAATTGGATGAAATGAATCAATTAAACCTAAATGAAATGATTTCATCAAATAACTTACTAGATGCGCAGCTTATGGTTATAGAAGAAGCTGAAAAAGGAATTGCTCAAATTAAACAAGCACTAACAGCATTTACCAATTCTGAATATGACAAAGAGCATATAATTCACTTTGCTGCTCAGTTACAGGAAATAAGAGGTGGCATGATAGTTCTTGATTTGCCACGCGCAGCATCTATCGTTACTGCTTGTCACGAGTTTATTGAAAAAAGCCTAATGTCGACAGATGAAACCGCTGCTTTAGAATACATGTTAGAGACATTTGCGGACGCACTTATTTGCTTAGAATATTATCTCGGCTGTATGAAGGTTGATAAGCTCGTATCAGCGGATAATCTAGCTATAGCAGAAGAAAGCCTCGCAGCTTTGGGATATCCAGTTAAAGTTTAATCATCCCTAAACTATCCCTTTTAGCCCGTGTAATACACTTCAGCGATGACACACTACATTGCTTACTGTACTGTATGTGGCAAAAAAATATTATCAATAACAACTAAGGAGTTATCTTGGAATTTTTATACGAATACGGTTTATTCTTCGCTAAAGTAGTGACGTTCATCATTGCTGTAGCCATTCTTATTGCACTGATAGTCAGTGCAGGCCAAAAAAGTAACCGCGAATTAGACGGCATTATTGATGTTATCAAAATTAATGAACGTTATGATGACATGAGGGATCAAATAAAGTCTGTTGTCTACAGTGATGAAGTGCTCAAACAAGAAGCGAAAGAGGTAAAGAAAAATCAAAAGTTAGAAAAAAAAGCAGAAAAAAAACAGCAAAAACTTGCAGCTAAAGACAAGAGCCAAGCTAGCGAAGCATCGATCAAAAAAAATAACAGTCAAAAGCGGGTCTATTTAGTTGATTTTGATGGCGATATTAAAGCCTCCGCCGTTGACAACCTCAGAGAAGAAATTACCGCTATATTAAGCCTAGCGAAGGAAACGGATGAAGTCGTCATAAGGCTAGAAAGTGCAGGGGGGATGGTGCATAGCTATGGACTTGCATCGAGTCAGCTGGCGAGAATTAAAAATAGCAATATACCGCTTACGGTATGCGTTGATAAGGTTGCCGCTAGTGGAGGGTATATGATGGCTTGTGTCGCCAATACTATTTGCGCTGCCCCTTTTGCTATTATTGGTTCTATTGGTGTTGTGGCGCAATTACCTAACTTTCATCGCTTATTGAAGAAAAACGATGTCGATTTCGAACTGTTCACAGCAGGCGAATACAAGCGCACCATAACAATGTTTGGTGAGAACACGAGTAAGGGTAGAGAGAAGTTTGTTGAAGACTTAGAAAGCACCCACGAGCTGTTTAAAGACTTTGTTCGTGAGCAGCGCCCAGTTGTTAATGTTGACGAAGTGGCAACGGGTGAGATTTGGTTTGGCTCACAAGCAAAGACACAACTACTGGTTGATCAGCTCACTACGAGTGACGATTATATCGTTTCTCAGGTAGCTTCAGCCGATATCTTCCATGTAAGGTATGTTACAAAGAAAAGTATGGCTGAACGCTTGGGTGTAAATGTTCAACTCGCAATAGAAGGCTCAGTTAATCAACTCCTATCTAAATTAAATATGTCACGCTTTATGTGATATGAACTTTTCAGGTAACTTTTTTCTGTGATACAGCCCACAAAAAAGGTTACCTATTTGCACGCCTTAGTAGAAACACCCCTCCTTATCTGAACTCTTATAGAAATGACGCCAAATTGCAGGTTTGTGTTTACTAACGTAAATGTTATGCACATCTGTAAGAAGGCAGTTATAAGTTATCCCAAAAAAATAATTTTTTTATCTTTTCTTTGTTGACAATGCTAACCGCATGATTTTAATAGGTTTTTTGTTGAAGGTTAAAAAACGATCAATTTGTAGATAGGCCTATATTTACTGCCTTTAAGTATCTTCTCTAAACTTTGCCCACAAAGTTATCCACAACAACTGTGGAAAAATAAATTACTAAATTATTTCTCTAATAAGCACATGAAATCATAGTTACAGCCTTGAGATTTCCAGCACAAACTGCTAGTAGGAGCCTGCCGGACTAGGGAATCGTAGCGAGGCACCGATTTCTTGCTGCCTCAGTAGATTCTCCTAAGCCCGACAGGCTCCTAGCTAAGTGTTAAGGTTAAGTTATAAGAAGTAATGATAGATATATGTAAATAAGGAGCAAAAAAAACCAGACGTCAGGGGAGGCGTCTGGCAAGACCATTAGGACAAATCTACTCATCAGAAAAAAGTGTAAACCAATTAAGTTGCTTAAGTATGGTTTGTTAAATAATGTAACAGTAATCTGCTAGTTTTTTACAGATTGAATTATTTAAGGACATGCTCTTAGTTGCATTTGTAGGGATAAGGTTATTTGGCGACTCTGAGTCAGGTTATTGTGCCTTTTCTTGAGATATGAGCTGGATTGTACTAGAAATGACATTGTCTAGAGTCTCAAGCGTTATGATTCGCGTAATATAGTTGTCTAAGTTTTTTCTAAAAATAGGCAATCTTCTCGTCATCGACTTAAACTCATAGCTAATAGGTTCGTATATGAGGTCATGATCCTGAATACTTAACTTATTAAGCTCAAGTAATTCTTTTGAAACCGTACTGAAACAGTCGTATATAGCATCTTTTGCGGTGACTGAACTGACTTCCCAGTACGCTTTGTCTAATGTGCTCGTCAGCTCATCTAAAATAGGGATGGCATGTGCAATAGTAAAAGGCATAGTATCTCTCCGTTTGTCTTGATGACCCTAATAGCCTTATTCAGTATAGACAAGTTTTTATACCTTGCGGCGCTAAAATAAAATAGATTGTGATCTCTATTTTTTGAAGAAATTGTCATGTAAATCACGTAAAATACTGACTTATTACATGCTACGTTTTTGCTGTTAATGACAGCCGGCTAGGAAAATATGACTGTTGAGCAATTTGAATTTTATACCTTGGTGTTTTTTGTGGGGGGATTGATTTTGTTTATGACATTTATTATGTGGGACCTGGCTAAAAAGTCTAATGCTGGTCGATTCGGGACATTTATCTTGTTTATTGCTCTAGGCGTCGGGTTGTTAGGCTTTGTGATAAAAACAGTATTTGTTGAGTTAATTTAGTCTGTCAGAGCCCCCGATCCTTTTCCTATCCTATAATGCTATGGACAGCTAACTTATTCCCACCGAGTCTCACTATATGTTTACGGCTATTTCAAAGGTTCACCTGCAGCGCGACGTTATGCGTGAAACAGATATGCGACTAGTGGAATACAGTCAGAAAGGCATTTTTCTGACTGTATTTGCTTTTGGTTTAACGGTATGGATAGGTGATCACCATATCCATAATCCACTTATTACCGCGATATTGTCGATAGGTCTTGTCGTTATCACCCTCATTCGCGCCTATTTTTTATTTCGTTTTGAGTCTATTTACCCTAAAGGCCCTACCCAGTGGCGTAATATTTTCTTTTTTCTAACGTTTATTGGTTCTGCATGGTGGGGCATAGTGCTGGCAACCATGACATGGGTTAACGGCCTAGATAATGAGGTGCCTATTTTATGGCTATATACCGTTGGTTTTTTTGCGGGGAGCTTATACGTCATAGGCCCTTTTAAGCAGTTCCTTAGATTCTATATGGCTGTTGCATTAATCCCTTGCTCGGTTGCTGCTATATTACTTTTTGAACCCATTGCTGCATTATATGGGCTAATTATGATAGTGCTTTATTTTTTGCTTTATCACCAAGGAGTAATGATAGGGGATAATTACTGGGATAAATTACAAGCAACTTACGACTTATTAAAAAAAACCAAAACCCTGGAGGCTGAAAAAATATCGACCCAAAGCACTCTTAACGAAAGCGATGTTATTTTTTCAAATATCACTCGAGAACTCAACGCTTCAATGCAAGAAATATCCAGTGGCCTCACCTTGCTAAAGGAAGCAAATTTACCTGTAGACAGTGCAAAACTGCTAATACTCACGGAGCAAAAAAATCAACAGCAATTGACATTACTAAGAAATATAGCGGAAATGAAAAATATTTCACAAAAGAAAGTCTTGTTGGATACCGATGTTATCGATCTTCGCTATCACGCTGAAAAATCTCTTGCTAGTGTGAGTAATGTCGCACACCAAAAGGGCATAGAACTTTATTCATTTTTTTCTACTGGTTTTCCTCTTAAGGTACGAGGAGATGGTGAGAGGGTTCAACAATTAGTCAGTAACCTTGTGAGTAGCGCCTGTCAGTATTGTGAAGGAGGTGAATTGCTTATCGAATTTAAATATAAGCAAGAAACAGATACGGGTGTCTTTAGAGTATCGATTACTAATCAGAATGCCGATAAACAAGTTTTACCATTAGAAGAGTTACAACGACTGTTTTCCCCTCGTGATGCTCAGGATGCCCATATAGGGTTAAGCTTAGCTGTCGTCAAAGGCTTGACGGCTTGTATGGGTGGCTTTGCTAATGTGCACTATAAGAAAGATGGCGCATTGGTTTTTTGGGCATCGGTCGAACTACCCATTATTTCTATGGAAACTGTGGAAAAACAAACCCTTGTTACTGCGTTATCCGATAAAAGGGTTTTGCTCTATCAAGTTCCTAGTATCATTGAGGATGTATATTCTACTATGCTTCACAACTGGGGGCTGAATGTTGATGTCGCTCACGATAAACAAACAGTATTGTCTATGCTGCAAGCAGCTGAAACATTGCGAGATAAAGAGTACGATTTAATTATTCTTTATACCCCGCTGGATGATTGCC
>JBLHVX010000020.1:0-16225 GCA_047628835.1 Granulosicoccus sp. | reverse complement strand
GTTTTCCGCCCATTACAAGTAAAATGGCCAATCCTAATAGCGCATACAGGCCATAGCGCCACTGTAACCGAGATCGTATTTCAGGGGGTTGTTGGCGAATATGCCGAATGGCTAAAAAAGCTAGGATAATAAAAAGAATAATCAGTAGTTGGTACATAATAAGGTTCGGCTTTTGTTAGTGTTAGTGAGTGGCTTACTGAGCGACTTTTTTGTCATCTGTTTTAGACCAGCGGTTGATGATTATACTTGATTAGGTAAACTGTAAGATCACATTGAGTAGCGATAAGTGATTTTTCTCTCGTGACAAATTGTGAAAAGTCAGCGGGTGGTTATCTAGCCAATCATCAGGAAAACGTAAATTAATGAGCAGCTCATTAATGGCTACTTCTTTGTTGGCTATCTTATCGCCATCACTTTCAGCATTCAATGTTTTGACAAATGTAAAAGCAATGTCAGGCAATTCAATATCGTTCTCACGACGTTGGTTGAGTAATATAGCAAGCCGTAAACATACTAGTGATGGATGTAGGGCTTGTTGGTTGTTTCCTGTCAGGAGAGCAACCTTATCCGCTTTAATTTTACGCCGATGTGCTCCTACGAGTAAGGCTAGTAATTCTTGTTCAAAGCGGCTAAAACCCGCCATGTCACTTTCTTTTAATAAGTAATAACTGTGACGGTGATGTCCAGAGTGCGAAATAGTTAAGCCAATCTCGTGCAGTTGTGCTGCCCACTGTAAAATGTCTTTAACATTAATCCCATTGACGATGGGTTCAGGTAATTGTGTTACAAAATGCGACAGTGCAAGATTAGCGCGTTGAGCCTGATCTTTATCGACTTGATATTGTTCCATCATTTTGTTGACAGTTTGGTCACGGATATCAGCATTGCTCGGGTGGTTTTTTTTGCTAGATAAACGTCCTAAGGTATCAAAAATGAGCCCTTCTTTTAATGCCGAATCGACGACATGAACTTCGTCTAAACCGAGTTGATCAAAAATGGCTGATAGAATCACAATGCCAGTAGGCAGTGTGTTGCATCGTTCTTTTGATAAACCATCGGTGTTTTTTATGACGCCTTGGGTGTGCAGCTGATTAAGCAGTAAGCTTAGGCCATCTTTGGTGATCACACCGTTAACCACATCCGCCTGCATGAGCTGTGCAATAGCCCGCATAGTACCCGAACTGCCCACAGCAATATCCCAGCCAAAGCGTTGGTACCGTTGGCAAATCGCTTCTAACTCTATGCTGGTTGCATAGTACGTTTTCCAGATCATTTCTGATGTGATGGTACTGGGCGGGGTGTTATTGTCATCGTTGAAAAATTCGTCACTATAAGTCACACAACCTACGGGTAGACTTTCGAGTAATCGAGGTTGTCGTTGCTCACCAATCACAAATTCGGTACTGCCACCGCCGATATCAATCACCAGGCTGCGACCTTTATCGGCACTAATATCGTGAGAAACACCAAGGTACACTAGACGTGCTTCTTCATAGCCCGATATGATATCAATGCTGTGACCCAGTGCTTCCTCGGCTTGTTTGAGAAAGCTACTGGCATTGCTGGCGCTACGTAGAGCCTTTGTGCCGGCAGTTCGAACCTGTGCGGGCGGGATGTCTTGAATGCGTTCGTGAAAACAGCGCAGGCAATGTAGTGCTCGCTCTTGTGCTGCTTGGGATAGTTGATTGCTGGCGGTTAATCCCTTGGCAATTTGCACCATCTCTTTGACACGGTCTATTTTTTCAATAACACCGTCGTTGATTTTAACAACAAGCAGGTGAAAACTGTTAGAGCCTAAATCGATGGCGGCAAAATATGGGTTGCTTTCGTTAGTAATCCTTTCTCCAATAGTGCTTTTTTTAGTATTATTTACATCAGCAGTATGCATTCACTATCACCATGATTAACAGCAGAAAAAGCCAGTAACGCCTAACTATAGTATACACCGATAAGCACTATCGTCGCCGGTTAGGATAGGGAGAATGGTCGTTCCAATAAGTTCATTGTCAACATAGTAATGTTATTATTGTATGGATTTATGATTCTTAGGCATTTTTTGAATTAAACGCGCTCCTCTTGAAGCCAGTATCGGTTCTTTGGGTTAAATGTATGTTTTATAAAGGTAAAATTCCCATGGTTGACATACACAGTCTAGATATACATAGCCGAGACATATTTGGCATAGTTGTGCGCAAAAATAGCCATAAAGATATCCGCCGTTTAAAAAGTGAAATGGGTATTACCACCATTCATGGGAATAAGTTTTGGAAATCTACTATCTTGTTAATCGATTACTTACAAGTTTCGCCGCCGCCTACGAATAAACGCATACTTGAAATTGGTTGTGGCTGGGGTATTGGCGGCATTTATCTAGCTAAATATCATAACGCCATAATCACCTCGTTAGATGCCGATGATTCAGTGTTTCCCCATCTGCAATATCATGCGGACCTGAATGGGGTGGGTGTCAGTACTATTCAATCGCGTTATGAAGACATTACAAAAAAAATGCTAAGCGAATTTGATATGGTAATAGCGTCGGATGTTTGTTTTTGGGACGAAATGTCACAACCACTGTCCGACTTGATTGATCGGTGTTATCAAGCAGGTGTTGAACGTGTGGTGATGACAGACCCCGGCAGACAACCGTTTCGTGATATGGCCGAGCATTGCGCAGAAAAATACGCTGCCATCTATGAAAACTGGTCGGTGCCGCATCCGTATAATATATCGGGCCTAGTACTTGATATACGGTAGCCTAACCATTACTAAGATAGATCTTCGAGGTGGTTTTTCAAAATAGTTCTTTTATGTAGCTCTTTTAAATAGTACTTTTAAATAGTAGCTACGTGATTATTCAGACAAAGAGGGTAGTATGTTTTCGTTTACCAAAGGTCAAATGCCAACCGCAGACTCCGCTTTACCTGGGCGAGATGCTCCTATGACGATTAACCAGCCGCACGCGTTGCTGAAGACATCTCTTGTGCCTCCTTATCCTGCAGGCACTGAACAATTAATTGTCGGCCTAGGGTGTTTTTGGGGGGCAGAGAAATGCTTCTGGAGCCTTGACGGAGTCGTCACAACGGCTGTTGGATACAGTGCGGGTTTTACCCCTAATGCTAGCTATGAGGAAGTGTGCAGTGGTAAGACGGGGCATAACGAGGTGGTGCTGATTGTTTATCAGCCAGAGGTTTTGCCGACCGAGACCTTACTGCGTATTTTTTGGGAGTCTCATAACCCTACACAAGGTATGCAGCAAGGGAATGATACGGGTACACAATATCGTTCGGGCATTTACTATTTTAATGACGAGCAACACGATCTAGCCGAAAATACTAAAGCTCAATATCAGGCCGCGTTAACTGAAAAAGTGGGTGGCACTGCTATTACCACCGAAATTTGTCCTGCATCGGCCTTCTATTTTGCAGAGGTTTACCATCAACAATACCTTGCAAAAAATCCTAATGGCTACTGTGGGTTAGGTGGATTGGGTGTCTGTTTACCCGATGATAAGGTATCGTCATAATGAGGCTCTAATATGAATGATCTTTTGCTTTCATGCGGCGTTTAAAATGTACTCAATCCGGTCATTTATAGGCATAAATTCTCTCTGTCAGTGAATTTATGCCTTGTTTGAGAGCAAAATATCTATCCGTGTAATGGTCTCATAATGGTCTTAATGAGGATAAAGCGACGATAACAACTATTTAATCATTAATTTACGGAAAGCACTGTCATTTATTTGACCTTTCTCCGTTTCTTAGCTATTACTTGTGTAGCTTTGATATAACTTTGCCGCCTAGCTGTCACTTACACGCAAAGCGGTGTGCCGTATAAGTCACCCATAAGAAGAAGTCCAGATGTTAAAAAACAGTAAAGTCGTAGTTGTCGATGACAATGAGCAGCGTCGTCAGAATTTACAAGTTATTTTAGAGTTTCTCGGAGAAACTGTCGTCACCGGTAGTGACATTGATTGGCAGCAACAAGCGTCGTCTTCTGAGTCGGAGGAAGAAGGCGAATACGTCGCGGTTATCTTAGGTTCTTGCCTACAACAGCGGCCAGTTGAAGCACGTATACAATCTATAGCTAAATGGAGTTTTTCAGCCGCCATTATTATTTTGAGTGATGGAGCTGAAAACACCTTGGATGTAAAGAGTCTCGACAGTGCTATACGTCAACAGGTCATTGCCACCTTGGTGAGCCCGCCGACATACAATAAGCTTATTGACACACTCTATCGAGCGCAATGCTTCCACGAAGCAGCATTAGCCTCACAAAAACAGCCATTACGCCGTCCCCCTCATCTATTTAGAAGCCTGGTGGGTAATAGTCGAGGTATTAAATCCGTTAGAGAGATGATGGGTCAAGTTGCTGATAAAGAAGTCACGGTTTTGGTGACAGGCGAATCGGGAACGGGCAAAGAAGTCGTCGCGCGTAACCTTCATTATCATTCCAGTCGAAAAGACCAACCCTTTGTCCCCGTTAACTGTGGAGCTATTCCTTCTGAGCTATTAGAAAGCGAACTGTTTGGCCACGAAAAAGGTGCGTTCACCGGAGCGATTAGCACCAGAGCAGGGCGTTTTGAAATGGCCGAAGGCGGCACATTATTTTTAGATGAAATAGGGGATATGCCTTTAAACATGCAAGTGAAAATACTGCGTGTATTACAAGAGAAATGTTTTGAGCGAGTGGGTGGTAATAAATCCATAAACACGAATGTGCGTATTATTGCTGCAACTCATCGACATCTAGAAGAGATGATAGAGGCTGGCACATTTAGGGAAGATCTTTATTATCGCTTAAATGTATTTCCTATTGAGATGCCATCGCTGAATCAACGCCGTGAAGATATTCCTGTTTTGCTTAACGAAATCGTTGCTCGTTTAGAAAATGAAAAGCGCGGCTCAGTAAGATTTAACTCCACAGCTATTATGTCCTTGTGCCAACACCCTTGGGCGGGGAATGTGAGAGAACTCGCTAATTTAGTCGAACGTATGGCGATCTTGCACCCTTATGGTGTGATTGGCGTGAATGACTTGCCTGTTAAATACCGGCATGTTGACGTGACGGACGAAACCTTTGATTTGCCCGTAGTAGAAGAGGACTCTTTGCCCGCAGTCGTCAATATGAATGCCACCGCATTACTGCCTGAGGCAGGTATTGATTTAAAAGAATATCTTACCAGTTTGGAGCAAGATCTGATTCAGCAGGCATTAGATGACAGTGGCGGTGTGGTAGCGCGTGCAGCAGAGCGTTTAACGATTCGTCGCACAACCCTAGTTGAAAAAATGCGTAAGTATGGTCTGCAGCGCGTGTAGCCAAAACTGCCCGTAAGCGTGTGTTAAATACGTTTACAGGCAGTTAGTTGGACGTGGTAGTCCGGCAATTTTACTGGCTATTTTTGCGGGGCTAGGTGGAAATAAACGTAATAAATAAATACTGTTGGCTTTTTCTTTGCCCAACTTTACGCCGACATATTTTACTAAAGGACGCATCGCTGGCGAGATATCAAAGACCTGGTAAAACTCACGTAATAAATGAATGACATCCCAATGATCACTGCTCAGTGTAATACTTTCTTCTATTGCTATAGCGCTTGCTACGCCTTCTGACCATTCGGCTAAATTGCATAAATAGCCTTCTTTATCCACCGCAATTATCCTACCTGCTAACGATTTTTCAATGGTACTTTTTATATGGTTTTCGCTCATGGCTTGCGCCTAATACCAGCTTTGGTTGAGTGGGAATTGGATGGATAATGCAACAAATTCGTCGTAGTCAACCAAGGTTATATTAGTGAGTAGTTGGTCAGTGTTGATGCCGCGAGCTTGAACATCATTCTTCAGGGCATAGCATTGCGGTAACAGTTTTATTTGTTGTGCGAAAGGCTGCGGTTGCAGAGCACAATAAATTCCATCTTCTAATAAAATAATAGCGTCATCTTGATGTAACCGTTCTAAGCACTGCTTTATCACTGTACTGGTAAAGGGAGATTGGTTAACAATATGTAAAATAGCGTTCATTATCAAAAGCTCAGCAAATGGTCTTGTTGCTTACATAACTGCTGTAAGGCGTTGTGGTCGAGTGATGTAATGCCTTCTTGAATATCGCCATGACAGATACCCCTTACTTGTAACGAAGATTCACAAACAAACAACTGTGTAATATCGTAAATAGGGAATGCAGCTAACATCCGCGAAATGTTTTTTTGTTCGATAGATTCTGTGTGTTGATCACTCGTTAACTGAAATACGCCATCGTCGATAAATACCACCGACAAATTTTGTTCGTATGCAGAGGTGGCGAGTATGGCATCAATACCTTCTTTCGCAAGACTGCTGCCATAGGGTGCGTGGCGTAAAATAAACAGCAGTTTTTTCTTGGTTGGTTTCGTCATGTTTTTTACTTATCCGCCAAATGTCAGTAAACGATCAGACTGGACGGCGGCCTCTACTAATTGCCCTAAACCAGATAATTCAAAATGGTTGGCAAGGTTATGGTGATCCTTTTCATAACGCTGGGCTTCTTTTTTATCAATAACCCCTCGTCGTAAACCGGCAGCAATACACACCACAAGATCGACACCGTGCGACTCTGCTAATGTTTGCCAGCGTTGAGTAGCGTTTATCTCATCCTGCGGTGGACAGCTGAGTTGTGACCCTTGATAGACACCGTCATGATAGAAAAAAACACGAAACAAGGTATGCCCTTGCGTTAATAGTGCGCTGGCAAATCGATAAGCACTGTCTTGCGATTGCGAAGAGGGGGATGAGTAAATGGCGAGTGAGAAAATCATAGGAATATTGTATACAAAAAAGCCCCATTAATGGGGCTTTTTGATGATTGGATAACTATTTTGGATTTAATCGTCAGATAAAAAGCCAAGTAAGCTCAGTAGATGACTGAACAACAAGTAGATATCTAGGTACAGTTGGGTTGTTGCATGTAGATAGTTTGTTTCGCCACCATTAATGATACGACTAGTATCATATAAAATGAAACCGGACATTAGCAGTACCATTACAGCACTAATAGCAGCCGAAAATATAGAGACTTCATAACCTAACATTGCGGCGACAATCATCCCGATGGTTGCCACTATCGCAACTATGAGACCTATGAATAAGAATCCCCCCATGAAACTAAAGTCTTTACGTGTGGTAAGTACATAAGCTGATAATGAAAAGAATACTAACGCTGTACCGCCAAGGGCTTGCATGATTAGAGACCCACCATTTGCCATCGCAAGATAGTGGTTTAAGATTGGGCCTAATGAGCCGCCTAGTAAGCCGGTAAAGGCGAATACAGTGACGATTCCCGCACCTGAATTAGCCGTGCGTGGTAAAACAAACCAAATCAGAGCCATTGCACCAATCATCATGACAAATCCTGCGCCACGACCTAAGCCGAGCGACATGGTAATGCCGGCGGTGACCGCACTAAAGAGTAATGTCATCGAAAGTAGAGCGTAGGTATTACGCAGTACCTTAGCTGTTTCTAGTGACGCACTGGGCGCGGCAGTTTGCGAATTATAAATGTCTTGCATAGTAACCTCTAGTGAGTAGTTGTTCGCTGTTGTATGGTTAATAAAATTGCTACAGTCATCGGATTAATTAAACGTTATAGCCATCATCATCCAAGTCCTTAATGCAGTTATGTGGGGCTTTTCTTCCGTAATTTCAAGATTCATCATACGAAAAAACGGCGTAATATCAACCCCAAATTCTTTGTGTGTAATCGTATGTATGTGCTTAGGGCCTAACGCTCAATAATACATACTGGTTGATGGGGCTTTGCGTATCCTAGACGCTTTACTTTTTTAGGTGAGTGATAGCTGTCTAAACCGGATATTGCGACTGTGTTAGTCATGGCCATATCCACTAGCCCGTCCTCCTTTACGCTGCCTTGCGGTAGATCAACCATCACAATTTCTCCTAATACCATCACCGTGTTATTCATTAAAGTGTGGTGCTCTTTATACTGTAAGCCTATGCGAACAAAGCTTTCACTGACAAACGGAGCTGTAAACTCATCGTGCCATAGAGGTGTTAGCCCTGTTGCTGTGAATTCGGACTCGTCTCGAGTGTATCGCGCCGATGTTTGGTGAGCTTGATCAATAATACCGGTATGAACATGGTTTAAAGTGTAGTAGCCGGTCTCAATCAGGTTTTCTAGTGTATGGCGATCAACTGAGTGTGGGCGATTAATAAAGCCCATTAAGGCGGGTTCTGCGCCAATATGAAAAGCCGAGCTGATAATCGAAAGGTTGGTTTGCCGCTGTTGATTAACCGTACCGACTAAGTTGGCACTTTTAAATCCTGAGAGAGAATTAATAAAATTGGCACGGTATCGCTGCTCCATCCCATCAATGTTTGATTGACTAAAGTGAACCATAAAAGTATTTTCTCTATAAGTGGTTATACTTCAACTATATACGTACCTTTATATGAACCTATCGGACTTAGGGGGTCGTAGCAAGGCACTGATTTCTTGCTGCCGCAGTCAACTCTGCCTAAACCCATCACATTCTTAGATTATACGTTCTTTCACTGTTTCTGTATCAGCTGTTTTACGTAGATTCATTATGTTGAGCACATATTAAACAAGATGGTTAAGAGTAATTTTTAATAAGTTGAATAATATAAGGTTATGTCATGGATTTCTTGTGGGTTTTTATTGCGTTTGCGTGTGGTTTTTTAGCCAAGCAAATTAATCTGCCACCATTAATTGGTTATTTGGCTGCCGGCTTCGGTTTACATGCCTATGGTGTGGTGCCTACCTCAATATTGGATATTCTTGGCGATATCGGTGTGATGTTATTGTTATTCACCATTGGCCTTAAGCTAAATGTGAGCAACTTATTTAAAGCTGAAGTATGGGCGGGTGCCAGCGGGCACATGAGTGTTATTGTATTGCTAACGACGATTAACTGTACTTTTCTTGCGATGTTGGGCTTTATGTTTTTTGTTGATCTTGACTTAGCCGGAGCGGCATTGGTCGGGCTTGCGGTTAGCTTTAGTAGTACGGTTATTGCCATAAAGGTGCTGGAAGAAAAAGGTGAGATGCGGTCACGTCACGGGCAGGTGGCGATTGGTATTCTAGTTATTCAAGATATAGCAGCGGTCATTTTTGTTACCTTAGCATCGGGTGTGGCGTTGTCGTGGTGGGTACTCATTTTGGCGGGCTTGCCATTATTACGCCCCTTGTTATTTTGGGTGCTCGACCGTAGTGGTCATGGTGAATTATTGCCCTTATCGGGTATTTTTCTTGCGCTTGCCGGTGGTGAGTTATTTGAATGGGTTGGATTAAAAGCGCATCTAGGTGCATTGGTGGTTGCGGTGTTGCTAAGCAGTCATGCAAAAGCGAGTGAGTTATCTAAATCGCTGCTTAATTTCAAAGATATTTTTCTTATTGGTTTTTTCCTTGCGATTGGTTTTACGGCGGTACCGACGGTTGATATGTTAGGTGTGGCACTGATTATGGTAGTGGCATTGCCCTTTAAAGCCGGTTTATTCTTTCTCTGGTTAACCCATTTAAAGCTGCGCGCGCGAACTGCTTTTTTAACCTCACTTAGCTTGGCGAATTATAGTGAGTTTGGTCTTATTGTTTGTTCGATTAGTGTGGCTCAGGGGCTTCTAAATAAAGAATGGTTAGTGATTATGGCGTTAAGCGTGTCTCTATCATTTGTTTTCTCTAGCGTGATGAACGCCCACGGGCACAGTTTGTTCCAACGTTGGTTTACACAGCTAAAGCGCTTTGAGAAAGTAGAGCGCTTACCAGAAGATCAGGTAGCAGAATTGGGTGATGCAACTATTTTGATCGTAGGTATGGGACGGGTAGGTACAGGTGCTCATGACCAGCTGAGTGAGGATAGCGAGCAGAAAATCTGTGGTATTGATATGGATCGAGATCGAGTTGAGGCGCACCGTAGAAAAGGTCGTAATGTTATTTTTGGTGATGCAGAAGATCCTGCTTTTTGGTCGTACATCCCATTAGATAATGTACGTTTGATTATGTTTTCTATGCCGAGTTATCTTGATGTTTTAGAGGCGCAAAAACAGTTGAACCAACGTGGCTTTAAAGGACGGACTGCTGGTGTCGCTAAATATAAAGATGAAGAGGCAATATTATTAGAAGGTGGTGTTGATGAGGTGTTTAATTTTTATGCTGAAGTAGGGAACGGTTTTGCTAATCAAAGTATTCATCTTGCACGGCAAAATAGTGAAGTGTAAATTGTCATGCTGAAAGTTATTTTGTTATTGGCAATCTCTATGATAAGTAAATGATTCAGTATTTAACGTATAAAAGTGGTTAGGATCTTAATCGGCAAGCATAAAAAAACCTTGTATTAACAAGGTTTTTTTATGCTTCAATAATGGTGGAGAGGCAGGGATTCGAACCCTGGGAGCTATTACACTCAATGGTTTTCAAGACCACCGCATTCGGCCACTCTGCCACCTCTCCAAAAGAAGAGCGAATTATACAGAGGTTTTCTTCTGCATCAACTCTAAATTATCATTTAATGAAGGTTTTTCATTAAATGATAATTTTTCTAGCTGTTTTTGTATAAAAAAGCATACAGAAAACATATTTAAGAATAACTCTTCTAAGAAGCGAGTAGTCGCCTGCTTAGAAGATGGGGTTCATTTGCTAGATAAAGGATTGTTTATGCATTTTCTTGCATATCTTCTCCGGCACTAACAATGTCTAGCGAACCTTGGGTGGGTGCTGTTACTGTGGCAGCTTTAGACGCTCTAGGATCGTTAGCAGGCCTTGCAAGCTGGCGCGGCTGGTGATCAACTGCTGCAGGTGTAGTAGTATCTAAAGGTTGGCCAACAAAGCTATTCAACGCTTGAGTATTAATCGTTAAGTCTGTAACCGGTTTCGCATTGATACGTGGGTCGTTACTCGCACGCACATATGGCTGCTTAACTTTTGCGGGCGCGTTGTCTACCGTTTTTTTGGTCGCAGGTGTCGGCGTTGCAGGTTTTTGTTGAGTCGCAGGCTTCTCTACAACCGGTGCTCCAGTTACCTTTTTATTGGTAGCTGTATCCTTTGTTGTTCGAGGCGGAGCAGAGTTTGAACTTGTCTCTTTAGTGTCCGTGTCCGTGACCTTCGCATTGTCTGCTGAGGTGTTGTTTTCAGCAGTAGGCTCAACGGTATGCGTTTGAGTGCTTGCGGCTGTTGCTGTGGTGCTGCCTGTACTTTTTGTTTCAGCAGTATTTGTTGTATCGCTAGTTACTGGTTCGCTAACATCAGTTTCTACTTTACGACCACGAGAGCGTTGCTTGTTGCGTGGCTTACGATTATTAGGGCGGCGTTCTGGGCGATCTTCACTGCCTTTATCGTTTTCCTGTGCGGGGCTACTTACAGGGGCGCTTGTAGATGTTGTATCGCTAGTCGTCGCGTTGTTCTGTGTATCGCTAGCTGGCTTGCGCTGGCTGTTTCTACGACGGTTGTTGCGATTTCTTTCGTTAACACTTGTGCCTTTTTCGTTACTGCCTTCAGTGTTTTTTTCGGGAGTGCGGTCAGTGCTTTTTTCAGCCGAACGATCATTGCTCTTATCGTTGCGATTATCATTACGAGGGTTGCGGCGGCTATTATTATTGCGACGACGACTTTGGTTGCGATTGTTAGGGCGCTTTTTTACTTCCTCTTCTTTTACTACTTCTTTTTCTTTAGGCGCTAATAAGGCCCCGATTTTTGTTAGCAACGTCGAAATAAAGCCTGCTTTTTTCGGTTCTTCTTTCTCTTTTAACTCTTTTAGCTCTGTTGACTCGGGAGCAGGTTGTGTAGGTGCAACTTGTTGAACCGCAGCTTGAGGAAGCGGTGCAGGAGGTTGGTTGTCTTCTAAAGAATTATCTTCTTGAGTACCTGTGATTTTATAACTAGTTTCAAAATTCTCGCCATCGTCATCACGTAAACGTTGTACTTCATAATGAGGTGTTACCATTTCCGCATTTGGTACAATGACTATACGTGTTTTATTTTTCTCTTCGATGCCGGCAATGATTTTGCGTTTTTCATTTAATAAATAAGTCGCTACTGTTACCGGAGTAATGGCTCTAATTTCTGCGCTGCGATCTTTTTGTGCTTCTTCTTCGACTAAACGTAGAATAGAAAGCGCAATAGATTTTGTTGAGCGGATACTGCCATGACCACTACAGCGAGGGCACACTTTAGATGTGGTTTCACCTAGGGATGGTCGTAAACGTTGACGCGACATTTCTAGTAGACCAAAGCGGGAAATTCGACCTACTTGTACGCGTGCGCGATCCATTGTTAAAGCGTTTTGCATACGCTCTTCCACAGCGCGCTGATTGCGTGCCGGATGCATGTCAATAAAATCTATAACAATAAGGCCGCCAATATCGCGTAGGCGTAACTGGCGAGCAATTTCATCGGCCGCTTCTAAATTAGTGTGCAGGGCCGTCTCTTCAATGTCGCCACCTTTTGTTGCGCGGGCAGAGTTAATGTCGATAGCGATTAACGCTTCGGTAACATCAATAACAATTGATCCACCTGAAGGCAGGTGCACTTCGCGCTCGTAAGCGGTTTCGATTTGGCTCTCGATTTGGTAGCGGTTAAATAAAGGTGTTTCGTCTTCGTAAAATTTAACCTTACTCTTGTAATTAGGCATAACCTGCTGAACAAAAGCGGTGGCAAGGTTGTAAGTCTCTATATTATCTACAATGACTTCGCCGATATCTGGGCGTAAATAATCGCGTATTGCGCGAATAATAACGTTGCTTTCTTGGAAGATAAAATGCGGTGCGTTGGAGCTGTCGGCTTCAGTTTTAATTGAAGTCCATAACTGTAATAGATAGTTTAAATCCCATTGTAGTTCTTCAGCACTTCGGCCAATACCGGAGGTGCGAACAATTACACTCATACCTTTTGGGACGTCAATTTGTGAGAGTGTTTGGCGCAATTCGTTACGCTCTTCACCTTCAATACGTCTTGAAATGCCACCGCCACGAGGGTTGTTAGGCATTAACACCATGCAGCGACCTGCAAGACTGATAAATGTAGTGAGAGCAGCACCTTTATTGCCGCGCTCTTCTTTATCTACCTGGACGATGACTTCGGTACCTTCTTTAAGAACATCTTTAATTTTAAAGCGACCTTCGATGTCTTTTGGCTGCTTAATAAAGTATTCACGAGAAATTTCTTTTAACGGAAGGAAGCCATGACGATCAGCGCCATAGTCAACAAAAGCGGCTTCTAAGCTAGGCTCAACGCGCGTAATTTTGCCTTTATAGATATTGGATTTTTTTTGTTCGCGGGTGCGGTTCTCGATGTCGAGATCGTACATCCATTGACCATCGACTAGAGCAACTCGTAGTTCTTCTGGTTGGGTGGCATTAATAAGCATTCTTTTCATAGTAATATTTCCTAGTAATTGCACTAGTGACTATGAAAAACAGAATTGATAAATAGAGAAGGGGGATAGCTAGCAAAAACGAGAATAAATAAAAGGTATTTATTCATCATCATATTACTGTGTATACCAAAAAATTCGCGGTTAAGGATAATAAGTAATCTGTTTTTGACGCAGAAGTCGAGTGTTTCATGACTTGTTATGCATCAAATTAGGCTTTTTGCCAAATTATGTGTTATTCCTGCTCGCACGCTCCTCATTTATGAGGTTTTACGGTATACCTATCGTAGGCATTATCGGTTGATGATATTGCTATGTTTTAGCATTTCAACCGGTAAAGTAGGGTTGCATAGCAGGCTAGACTAATTGCGAGCCTGAATGTTGTTAGGCTGTCGCAGGCTTATTAAGCCCGACAACACCTATTTCCACTACTTTACTGTGGGATTCTTTAATGGTTAATTACCAGTAAGAAACCTCAGCCTAGTTAATCTTTACGTTTGAGATGTGCCTGTATCCACAACCCAAGAGTTTTTCTCTAAAAATAATATATTCTGTTTTTATACTTTCGCTACTTCTGTTAACGATTAAGCCTATTGGCATTTATCTGAAAACATGATGTTTTGCAAAAGAAGTCAGTAGTGTTTTTTGTAAACACGTTGTTTTTACATCAGTCATTGTTTAAGTGCTTAGTTGGTTTTATGCAATGTAGTCGCCAGCTATCACGTTTGTATTTTTGCTTGTTGTCACCACCTTCCGCTAAGTGCTTAGGTGGTAGCTCCATAGAGAGAGTTACTTCTCCAGCTGCCTAATAGATAGGTATGCAAGCAGTTGGGTAATTCGGTTGCTTCCTTTGAAATAATACCTGTGTTGTTGTTATGTTAACCATAAATACAACGTATATTATTCGGAAATCGTAAATACACCACCCGTCGAGTGTAGCATTAAAGAAGGTCTACCACAATCGAATAAGCTCTTCCAGCTAAATAGGCTTATTCGTGAAGGTGCAATGATACTCGTTATAGGTAGCTATTTTACGATTTCTCGGCGAATTATTGTAAGCAAGCTGGTATTATCGCGCCCATGACACAATCTGATGTTTTCAACGCAGTACAACTTATCACCATTGATGCTGACAATACGGCGCAACGGATAGATAACTTTTTACTGAGCCGCTTAAAAGGCGTACCCAAGTCTCGAATTTATCGTATTTTGCGTAAAGGCGAAGTACGAGTAAATAAAGGAAGGGTGAAGCCTGAATATAAGCTTTGTGATGGCGATGTGGTCCGTGTGCCGCCGATCCGAGTGAGTCAGCGTGATGAGCCACCTCAGCCTAGCAAGCAATTATCTCAGTTGCTCGAGTCGTCTATATTATTTGAAAATAATGATGTGATGGTAGTGAATAAACCGTCTGGCTTGGCTGTGCATGGTGGCAGTGGCATTAGCTTGGGGTTGATCGAGAGCTTTCGACAAATTCGACCCAGCAGCCGTTTTTTAGAATTGATTCATCGCTTAGACCGGGATACATCCGGTTGTATCATGATAGCGAAAAAACGCAGTTGCTTACGTTACATCCAGCAAGAGCTGCGTGAAAGGCGGGTGCAAAAAACTTACCATGCTTTGGTCGATGGTCGATGGCCGAATAGAAGAAAATCAGTTAATGAGCCATTAATTAAGAATCAGTTGACGACGGGTGCGCGCCTTGTTCGTATTGCTCGACCAGATACCGAAGGGGCGAAAGCATCATTGACAGAATATCGAGTTATTCAGCGTTATAAGCGTGCAGAGCGATCATGTACCTTAGTAGAAGCTAGGCCAGTAACCGGCAGGACACATCAAATTCGTGTACATTCTCAATCGGTTGGCTGTTCAATTATTGGTGATGACAGATACTGCGATAACGAGGTTAATAAGTTTTATCGGACGGCGGGCTTAAAACGTTTGTTTCTGCATGCATTTCAGCTACAGTTTACCTTGCCAGACGGTACCCCGGTAAAGGTTGAGGCTCCCTTGGGTAATGATTTGTTGGCGGTGTTTGATAATATAAAAAAGGATGTTACTTAGAATGTATCAGCTAAAATGTTACTGATATTTGATTGGGATGGCACTCTGAGTGATTCCACCTCTAAAATTGTTACTTGCTTGCAAAAAGCTGCAGAGACGACAGGTTTCCCGGTCCTTGAAGACGATGTTATTTGTAATGTTATCGGCTTGGGTTTGCCAGAAGTGATGGAGCGCTTATATCCTCGGTTGGGTGATGATGAAAAAGAGCAGGTGCGCCTGCATTATGTCGAACACTTTTTGGCCGCTGACAAAACGCCATCCCCTTTTTTTTATGGAGTTGAAAAAGGCTTGAGAAGTTTGAGGAGTGCTGGATTTAAAATGGCAGTGGCAACGGGTAAAAGCCGTCGAGGTCTTGATCGAGTATTAGATCGACTGGATATGCGCAGTTATTTTGATGCGAGTCGTTGTGCAGATGAAACATTGTCAAAACCACATCCATTGATGCTGGAAGAGCTGTTGTTAGAAATGGATGTGAGTGCCGGCAAAGCGATGATGGTAGGCGATACTGAGTATGATATGGAGATGGCGCAAAAAGCTAATGTTCATCGTGTTGCCGTGAGTTACGGCGCGCATCATATTGATCGTCTTAAGCCTTATCAGCCCTTGCTATGCACAGATCATTTTCCAGATTTTGTCGAGTGGGTGCTTGATCATCATCAGTAACCAAGAATGCCTGCTTGTGTTAATGGCCCATTCAGTCAGTTGATTTTATAATATTGTTTTTTTAATTCAGGAGTGTCCGATGGGATTGTTTAGCCGCGAAGATAAGGTAGACCCTAATAG
>JBLHVX010000019.1:0-16524 GCA_047628835.1 Granulosicoccus sp. | reverse complement strand
TAGGCGTGCGGTCTTGTTATGAGCATCTCTAAAAACGCACTTTTTTCGCGATCTCAGCGTCGACTCCGTGCCGCTTGACGGTAAAAATTACTATTTTTAGAGATGCCTTGTAAGCAAATCCGAAAAATAAGAACAGAAACTAAGCGCTAATATAAGAGTGTTGGGCATTATGAATATAGGCTGATTTAGCCCAGTGATAAAATTGTTAGAGGACAAAATTGCGAGCAAGTTATGAAATTAAGCCACCGAATTTTTCTAGGGTATTTTGTCGTTGTTGCACTTGCCGGTTTCTTTTTGATCGAAAGTGTTCGTGATGAATTACGCCCAGCGGTTCGACAATCTATGGAGGAAACCTTAGTTGATACGGCGAATCTATTAGCCGAGCTCGCCGTCAACGATGTTGTTGCTGGGACACTTTCGTCCAATGAATTACTAACAAGTCACTTCTCTACATCTATCGAGCAGTATTTATCACGTAGCATGCGTGCGTCTATTTGGGGCTTAGATAAAAGCCAAGCGGCCTTTCGCATTTACATTACCGATGACGGTGGCATTGTGATTTATGATTCTTTACAGGGCAATGCTGTGGGGGATGATTACGGCCAGTGGAACGATGTGTATCTTACGTTAAGAGGGGAGTATGGTGCGCGTAGTACGCCTTCTGACCCTAATGATGACTCGACGTCAGTCATGTATGTGGCCGCGCCTATCGTTCATGATGATGTGATTATCGGTGTGTTAACCGTATCGAAACCTAATATTAGTGTCTTGCCTTTTATTGAGTTGAGCCAGCGTAATATAGCGAAAGCAGGGTTGACCATGTTGGCGGTCGCATTAGTCTTGGGCTGGCTGTTTTCGACGTATTTAAGTCTATCAACACGCCGCTTAGTGGATTACGCCAATGAGGTAAAAGCAGGTAAGAAAGCGGTGTTGCCCCATATTGCTGAGCAAGAACTATCCCAGCTGGGTGATGCGATTGAGTCGATGCGCTTAGTGTTAGAGGGTAAGGAGTATGTAGAGCGTTATGTGCATGCGCTGACCCATGAAGTAAAAAGTCCATTAACAGGTATTATGGGAGCGGCGGAGCTGTTGTTAGACGACTTGTCACATGACGTGGAAGAAGAAATGACGGTCGAAGATCGCGCGCGTTTTATGATGATAATACTAGATGAAACCAAGCGCATTCGACATATTATTGATCGTTTGTTGGATTTGGCTCGTGTAGAGCAGCAGCAAGTCCTGGAAAAGCAAGAGATAGTATCTTTGAGTGAGGTGGTGGCCGATGTGGTTAAAGCGCATACCCCTCAATCCACACAGCGACATATCGCATTTACAATAGACACACCCTCTAGTCATGGTGTCTACGGTGATGTTTTTTTAATTCATCAAGCAATTACGAATGTCGTCGATAATGCGATGGCATTTTCGCCCGCAAATAGCACAATTAATATTGTTGGACGTGAGGGACATGGCTTTTATGAACTAACGATACAAGACTGTGGCGCTGGGATTCCTACTTATGCTCAAGCAAAAATATTTGATCGATTTTATTCTTTACCGCGACCGGATAGTGGTAAAAAAAGCTCAGGCTTAGGTTTGAGCTTTGTTCGAGAAGTCATGCACTTACACCAGGGGACGATTGTTATCCGCTCTGGTCCGGCCGTTTTGTCTAGTGAGATAGACAGCGCAGAGCCTTATAACAATAAGCCGGTAGAAGGCTGCAGCGTTTTATTACGTTTTCCATATAGGTAGCTACATACTTCCCCCTCCTTAAAGTATTGCTTTCGTTACCCCCCGCTTCTTACGCTCACTATCTCAACTTCTTACTCTTTTCACACTCACTTCTTACTGTCTTCATATCGCAGGTTTACCATAATGTTTGTAGCTTACTTAATGTAAGCAGTTTATAAACGAGGGTAACCCGATGCAAAAAACATTGCTGTATAAGTTCTTAACGATTGGCGGCTTAGCCATACTGCTATTAATTCCATTGACGATGATCGATGGTGTGATTAACGAGCGTAAAGATTACCGCGATGGAGTCATACGGGATGTTGCTAAAAGCTCGACAGGGCAGCAAACCATAACGGGTGCTATTTTGGTTGTGCCCTATACCGAAAGAATTACCAAAGAGACATCGGTTAAAGAGGGTGGAGAGGTCAAAAAAATAGTTAAGGTTGAGCGTTATTCGCGAAAGGAATATTTTTTGCCAGAAGAGATGACGATTAATGGCGACATAGAAACCGAAGAACGCTATCGCGGTATTTATAAAGTGCCGGTTTATCAGGCGAATGTCACCATGGCGGGGAGCTTCTCGATACCTAGGGCGTTTCGTGATAAGAAAAACAATCCTAATATTTCCTTGCAGCAACCGTACTTGGTTGTGGGTATAGAAGATATAAGAGGCGTGCAGCGTAATATTAGCTTAGAGGCTAACCAAGAAACCGTCGCGTTAATGCCCGGTACCAATACGCATTTTATTTCTCAAGGTCTGCATGCGTTACTGCCTATGAAATATGCTTATTCTCAAAAAGTGGATTTTAATGTCAGTATGGAATTACAGGGAATGAAGCAGTTATCATTTTTACCGACGGGTAAATTTACGCAAGTTAGCTTGAGGTCATCGTGGCCACATCCTAGCTTTATAGGTCGGTTTTTACCTAAAACCCGAACGGTTTCAGAAGAAGGTTTTACGGCTAATTGGCAAACATCGTTGTTCTCTAGCAATATGCAGGAGTATTTGTCGAGCTGTACCAAAAGTAGCAATTGCCAATCATTTAATAATAACTATTTTGGCGTATCGTTACATCAAGGTGTAGATGTGTATTTGCAAGCCGAGCGCTCGGTAAAATATGCATTGTTATTTATAGGCTTAACTTTCGTCGCCTTCTTTCTTTTTGAGGTACTAAAAGGCTTGCCCATTCATGCTGTGCAATATGGTTTAGTGGGGGTGGCGTTAGCCTTGTTCTATTTCTTATTGATATCGTTGTCCGAACATATCGCGTTTGCGCCCGCGTATATTATTGCCGCATCAGCGTGTGTTGGCTTGTTAGGTTTTTACGTGAGTTTTGTGTTGCGTAGTCTGAGTAAAGGTATGGTGTTTGGTGGGACGTTAGTGGCGTTGTACGGCGCCTTATATGTACTGATTCGCTCAGAAGATTATGCCTTGCTGATGGGGTCGATATTATTGTTCGGTGTGTTGGCATTTATCATGATTATTACCCGCGACGTGAATTGGTATCATATTGAATCGGGTGCAAAAAAGCAGTTGGTTAAAAGTAAGGTAGATGATGTATTAGAATAAGGGGGAATGGCGTAACAGGTAAATGATGCATCGTTACTTAAATAAAAACGGGGTGCTATTACTAGCACCCCGTTTTTTGTATTAGAAGGTATGGCTGGTAATCACCAGCCATACCTTCTTTAGGTTTGACGTGTAGGCTTATGTATTAACTGTGGCCTGACTCAAATCTGATAACTCGCGTATCGCAATGCTAAGCATTGAAATGTCGCCGTCGTTATGACTATTCAGTTCAGTAATCATATGCTTCCATCGAGCGGTTAATACTTCTTGCTCACCCAGCCAGTCATCCACTTTGGCTTGTACGGCATCAGCATCACAGGCATTAATACTACCTAGCATGTTTTGTGTGAGTTGACGTTGTTGCCATTCCAGATCATCACGTAACGATTCACGTGCTAGTGACTGCCAATGTGTCGCTGTTGGCATTTTCTTCTCTAGGTGGTCTGAGAAGTCATCTAGTTCGAGTTTTTCCGCGAGTGCGAAGAAACTACTCGCAACAACAGTAATATCTTTGTCCAGTGTATTGCTCACTGAAATGATGCCTAAGAAGTCGTATAGGTATTCACATGAAGACAAGGTTTCTGCCAATGATTCTGGCGCACCCATTGCAACTAATTCATCCTTGGCTGCTTGCCATTGATCGTGTAGCGCGTCGGGTAACAATGTTGGCAGCTTGCTGCCTAGACTTTGAATACGTTCAGCATATAAATCAATTAATGAAGATGCATGTAGTTGTGTACGGTGATTCTTGATTAGCCATCTGCTTGCGCGTCTGACGAGTCGAGATACTCGTAGCATCATATGATATTGCGCTTCGCTGTCCACTTTATAATCCAAGGCTTCGATGGCGCCCCAAATATCGTTTAGCGCAAAAATTTCTTTTGTGGCTATGTAGGCTTTCGCGATATCGGCATGGGTTACACCTGTCGATTGTTGCATGCGATCAAGGTAAGAAATACTCATGTGATTAAAGATATCATTGGCAATTTGTGTTGCAATGATTTCTTTTTTCAGCGGGTGATTACTAACGGCTTCAGGAAGCTTCTTTTTCAGTGCTGCAGGAAAAGCAGTTTCGATCGGTTGCGACATATATTTGTCTTCACCGAGGTCAGCATGAATTAATGCTTCTTTCATATCTGCCTTAACATAAGAAATAAGGATGCTGAGCTCTGCTTGAGATAAGCCCTCTTTTCGCCCTTTGCGTTCCGTTAGTGCATCATCAGTCGGTAAGAACTCTAAAGCTCTATTGAGCTTCCCTGTAGACTCCAAGTAATGAATGACGCGCTTATATTCTTCCGTGCGTCGGTGAGTCTCGATGTAACTTAATGAGATGGCTTGCGTTTGCTGGTAGTTATTTTTCAATACTAAATCAGCAACGTCATTGGTCATGCTTTCCAGAGAACGGTTACGTTGTTTTTCTGTCAATTCACCGTCAGCGACTTGCTTGTCGAGTAGGATTTTAATATTTACTTCGTGATCTGAGCAATCTACACCGGCAGCGTTATCAATAAAGTCGGTAAATACTGAGCCGCCTAACAAACCATATTCGATCCGTGCGTTTTGTGTGATGCCTAGGTTACCGCCTTCGCCAATAACTTTACATCGCAAGTCTTTTGCATCTACACGGAGGATGTCGTTGGCTTTATCGCCCACGTCAGAATGCATTTCTGTACTGGCTTTTACATAAGTCCCAATGCCACCGTTCCACAACATATCAATCGGTGCTTTTAACAATAACGAGATGAGTTCTGTTGGAGGTATAGCTTTTTTAGTGGTGCCAACTAGTGCTTGAATTTCTGGCGTTAAAGCAATTGATTTAGCTGAACGACTAAATATACCGCCACCTTTTGAAATCAGCTTTTGATTGTAATCCTGCCAAGAAGAACGGGGTAAATTAAATAATCGCTGGCGCTCTGTAAAGCTTGCGGCTGTATCTGGGTTTGGATCAATAAATATGTGCATGTGGTTAAACCCACTGACTAATTTAATTTGATCGGATAACAGCATGCCGTTACCAAATACATCGCCCGACATATCGCCGATACCAACAACAGTAAAAGGCACTTTTTGAATGTTGATGCCTTTTTCACGGAAGTGTCGTTGTACGCTGACCCATGCACCACGAGCAGTAATACCCATTTTTTTATGGTCGTAACCATTGCTGCCGCCCGATGCGAATGCATCGCCTAGCCAATGCTTGTATTCGATAGAGATTTCATTGGCGATATCAGAGAAAGTTGCCGTCCCTTTGTCTGCTGCAACGACAAGGTAGGTGTCATCGTCGTCATAACGGACAAGATCTTTTGGTGGCACTACGTCATCACCATTAAGGTTGTCGGTAAGATCCAATAAGCCCCGGATAAATAGCTTGTAGCAAGCAATGCCTTCAGCTAAAAATGCGTTACGATCCGATGGTGCAGGTAGTTGTTTGGCAATGAAACCACCTTTAGCACCTACGGGCACGATTACCGCATTTTTTACTTGCTGTGCTTTTACTAGGCCCAATACTTCGGTGCGATAATCTTCACTCCTGTCTGACCATCGAAGGCCACCACGAGCCACCTTGCCGCCGCGCAAATGTACGCCTTCGACTCTAGGAGAGTAGACGAAAATTTCAAACATGGGTCTTGGTAATGGAATGTCTTTGATTAAACCAGGGTTCAGCTTTAAGCTAAGATATTCTTTGTAAGGCGCATTATTCATTCCTTGTTGGAAAAAGTTAGTGCGCAGTGTTGCTTGTATAAGTTCGATATATTGTCGAAGAATTCTATCTTCACTTAAGCTGCCCACTTGCTCAAAAAGGGTTTCGAGTTGTTCAACAATGCGTAAAGATGTTTTTTCTGAGCGTTTTTTACTTGGATTAAAACGACAATCAAATAAACCAATGAGTTTCTTAGCAACGTTAGTGTGGTTGATTAATGAATTGGCAATATACTTTTGGCTCAAGCCCATTTTGATTTGCTTCATGTAACGAGAGTATGCGCGGAGCATGCTCACTTGTCGCCATGTCACGCCTGCTTTTAGGATGAGCTCATTAAACGTATCATCGTCAGCCTTTTTCTGCCAAATGGCTTTAAAAGCATCAGATAAGTTTTCTTTATGTTCGTTCGGGTCAAGGTCGGGCTCAAACGGTGATTCAACCGTAAAGGTGTGAATCCAGAAAGTTTCGTTTTTTTGCTCGATTTCATAAGGGAGTTCTTCGAGTACTTTAAGACCGAAGTTCTCCAGTACAGGGATCATATCCGAAAGTGATAGTTGCGTTTTTTTATGGTAAATTTTAATTTTCAGTTCATTATCTTGTGCGCTAAGAAGGCGATAAAAACTCAGCGTTAAGGTATTGTCTTCCCGCGCAAGTTTCTCGATCCGTTCAATGTCAGCCACAGCAACACGAGGATCATTTTCGTCAACATAGCTGGCAGGGAATGCATTGCTATATTGTCGATATAGGGTGATGCCTCTTTCTTCACCGAGTGTATCGTTAAGAGCTGACTGAAGGTCTTCATTCCAATCTCTTGCAAGCTCAATAATTTTGGCTTCGATATCTTGTTGGTCAAGCGGGTTTTTTAACGGCTTATTTAATCTAAACACAAAGCGACATCGCGCTAATGACGATTCACTAAAATGATTGCTGATGGTTGAACTTTCGCTATCAATGTAGCCATCAAGCAGTGAGTAAATCTGCTCTTGAAGTGTGGAGTTTAAGCGGTTTCTTGGCGCATAAAGAATCGCACTGATAAATTTACTATCTATGCTTTCGCGTAAAAAGAGTTTTATTTTTGCGCGTTCACGCATAAATAAAACTCCGCGTGCAGCGTTCAATAAGTAATCATTAGTCGCTAAAAACAGTTCATCTTTAGGGAAGGTGTTAAGAATGTGAGAAAGCTCGAAATAATCGTAGGTATCCGCAGCGATGTTTGAGATGTCAAGTATGGATTGAATCTTTTGTCGGATAACCGGAATGTCGTGCGCGCTATTAGTGTAAACCGTGTGCTTATATAAGCCCATAAAACGGTAGCCACCGATAACATTGCCTTTGCTGTCAAACTTTTTAATGACTATATAGTCTGAATATGACGGGCGATGCACTGATGAAATGTGTCCTGACTTTACGAATATGATAGGCTCGTGGGTTTTGGCCGCATCCAATTGGTCTTGTGTCATTTTCTCAAAACGTTGAGCTTTGGGTTGTCCGTATTGACGGAATAAACCGAGCTCGGTGTTTTTGACGGGCTTTATGCCTTCCTTGTCGACGGTGTATTCATCATAAGCAAGAAAGGTAAAGTGGCCATTTTTCATCCAATGTAAAAAGGCTCTACATTCGCTCAATGCGTCAGGAGCAACGTCTTTAGGCTTTTTATCTAAACTGGCCGAAATGCCGTCTATCATTGATGACATAGCAAGATAGTCTTGTGCTACGGTATCAGTATCATCAATAGTTTGGTTAAGGTTTTTACGCAACTCTTTAATGTCGTTGGCATCTGAATGATGATCGATTTCGACATATAACAACATTTCATTAATGCTGGATGGGTCATTGCTAATGTTCTTTATTTTCCCCTCTGCTGACCGTTCTACAGATAAGTAAGCGTGAAATAAGTTATGTATTTTAATGTTTTGTCGCGTTAGGGTATTTCTGACAGAGTCAATTACGTAGCGGATATTTGGGTGATGCAACAGAATGATGGTGTGAGGGCTCTGCCAGCCGTGCGCCTCTACGTTTGGGTTAAACACTGTGGCTTTTTCAATCGGTTGGTTATGAATGTCTCGGTACAAGGTGGACATTAAACCTTGTAGGTCTTCATTGGTATATCGCGCTATATCTTCGTTATCTATATGGCTAAAGAAACTAGCCGTTAGCGTATTAAATAGAGGTTGGTCTTTTTTGGGGATGCGAGCGCTGATTTCTGCAGCAGCTTCGTTAATTCTCACCTTGGATTTAGTAGGCGTTTGAATAGTCATTGATTCCTCGTGACGTATTTGTGTTGTGTAAAAGTAGGTAAAATAGTGTACTTAATGCCATGGGATGAGCAATATGGCATTGAGGTGAAAAGTGTATGTATTGATAAGCTTTTTGCAGGCATGACATCATAAGAGCCAAGTAGTGGTCTGTTTTTATTGTTCTTATGAATGTTTCTATGATTTGTAGCATAGAACAAACAGTGTTTTTCATCTGAAGTATGTCTTATGAGCAATAAAGTGAAGCCTTGTATATATCATTGAACCATTACCGGTATATTGAGTATAGGAGTAATCAAGGCCGTTTGCCCAATATAGGTGCATCCTTTTTCGTTGGCAAGTATTTTTTGGTTTTAGGCTAGAAAAAATGTACTTTTTAGTGATATCGACTGTTGTAGTGTATGAACTTATATTTTGGAGGGCTATAAAAAAAGATTACACCTATTTGTTCGTTGTTACTTGGGCAAGTAATAACGAACAAATAGGTGTAATGACAATAAATAGTTTAGAGAACAAAGAATGTGACGAATGACCGGATATTGGTGAGCAGCTGTCTATTATGTCGTGGCTTAGTCCGCTATCTGCTTAAATACTAGTGATGCGTTGGTGCCGCCAAAGCCGAAACTATTAGATAACGCATGCTTGATATCTACATTATCTTGACGTTCAGTGACAATAGGCATGCCGGTAGCAGCGTCATCAAGCGTATTTATATTTGCGGAGGCGCAAATAAAGCGATTTTTCATCATCAATAATGTGTAGATGGCTTCTTGTACCCCGGTAGCGCCGAGAGAGTGCCCTGCGAGTGACTTAGTCGAGCTAATGGCAGGGATATCGTCAGCGAACACTTCTTTAACGGCACGAAGCTCAGCCAAATCCCCAACCGGCGTACTGGTGCCATGGGCGTTGATGTAGTCAATAGGCGCGTCTATACCCGCAATGGCTTGTCGCATGCAGCGCGCTGCGCCTTCGCCAGACGGTGCTACCATGTCGTAGCCATCAGACGTAGCACCGTAGCCTACAAGTTCGGCGTAAATAGTTGCTCCACGTGCTTTAGCGTATTCATATTCTTCTAATACGATGCAGCCGCCACCGCCAGAAATGACAAAGCCATCTCGGTCTGCGTCGTAAGCACGAGACGCTTTTTCTGGCGTTTCATTATATTTGGTGGAGAGTGCGCCCATGGCATCAAACAAACAACTCATTGACCAATGTAATTCTTCTGCGCCACCGGCAAACATAACGTCTTGTTTGCCTAATTGAATAAGCTCCATGGCGTTACCAATACAGTGTGCGCTAGTCGCGCAGGCTGACGATATTGAATAATTAACGCCTTTGATCTTAAATGGAGTGGCTAAACAGGCAGATGTTGTGCTGCCCATCGTTTGGGTGACACGATAAGGGCCGACACGTTTTAAGCCACGTTCACGCAAGATATCAGCTGACTCTACTAAGCTAGATGAGGATGCTCCGCCTGAACCTACGATAATGCCAGCGCGTTCATTCGATACTTGGTCTTCACTTAAGCCGGAATCGTCAATGGCTTGCTTCATCGCGATGTAGTTGTATGCGGCTGCATCACCCATGAAACGCAATGTTTTTCGGTCGATGTGTTCTTTGACATCGATATCAATACTGCCTGCAATATGGCTGCGAAAGCCCATTTCTGCGTAGTCTTCTTGAAAAGAAATACCTGACTTTCCGTTTTTTAGAGCGTCTAAAACAGTTGATGTATCGTTACCTAAGCACGATACAATTCCCATTCCAGTAACAACAACGCGCCTCATAGCTACACCTCTTAATGTTTATCAATACGGTAAATATATATGCGAAGACGATGTAAGCTATCTTCGGCGAGTGGCATTATGCCACAAAACAGTAAATAAGCTTAGAAAGCGTCGGTATTGGTGAAAAGGCCTACGCGAAGGTCTTTGGCTGAGTAGATATCTCTACCGTCAACCGATACTCGGCCATCGGCAATACCCATAACAAGCTTACGTTCAATAACGCGCTTTAGCTCAATGTGATAAGTGACTTTGCTGGCGGAGGGAAGGATTTGGCCGGTAAATTTTACTTCGCCAGAACCTAGTGCGCGCCCACGCCCTTGATTGCCTTTCCATCCAAGGAAAAAGCCAACCAGTTGCCACATGGCGTCTAAGCCTAGGCAGCCAGGCATAACCGGATCGCCAGGAAAGTGGCAGTCAAAGAACCAAAGGTCAGGGTTAATGTCTAGTTCAGCAATGATACTGCCCTTGCCACACTCACCGTCAGTGGCTGAGATGTGTGTAATGCGATCTAGCATTAACATGTTTGGCAGTGGTAGCTGGGCGTTGCCCGGGCCAAATAAATCACCATTACCGCATGCGATAAGTTCTTCTTTGGTAAAGCTGTTTTTCTGGTCGTCGGCTAAAGACATACTGCCCTCGTCACTGTTGTTGTTAATAATAAAAGGTTGGGTGGTAAAAGGTATTTATAACCCAAAAGCACGGTATTGTAGCGACTAAATACGCCTTGTCTAGCTGAATTGCTTTTATTGTGCTTATCCCTGAGCAGAAAATCAGTCATGAATATGCTATTGTGGCGGTTTGCAATAACACTATTTGATGAGCGATTTTATGATTAAAAAATGTCTTTTCCCTGTTGCTGGTTATGGTACGCGCTTCCTGCCTGCGACTAAATCAATGCCTAAAGAAATGCTGCCTATCGTGAATAAGCCGCTTGTTCAGTATGGTGTAGAAGAGGCATTAGAAGCCGGTTTAACAGATATTGGCTTTGTCACTGGCCGTGGTAAACGAGCCATTGCTGATCACTTTGATGTAAACTATGAGCTGGAAAGTGAAATTAAAGGCAGTAGTAAGGAGCAGTCTCTAGATAGTATTCGTGAGGTAATGGACAAAGGTAAGTTTTCTTTTACACGACAAACCGAAATGCGAGGTCTTGGTGACGCCATTCTAAATGGTAAACGGCTTATCGGTGATGATCCATTTGGTGTTGTATTGTCGGATGATCTTTGTCTAACAGGAGATGATGAAGGTGTTTTGGCGCAGATGGTGCGTCTTTACAATCAGTTTCGCTGCAGTATTGTGGCCATTCAAGAAGTGCCAGATGACCAAGTGAGTAAATTTGGTATTATCGCAGGTGAAAAAATGAAGGAAGGCCTGTATCAAGTATCCGATATGGTGGAAAAGCCTGATCTTGCCGATGCCCCAAGTAATTTGGCTATTATCGGCCGGTATATTCTTACGCCGGATATTTTTGATGTATTGGAAGAAACGCCCCCAGGTAAAAATGGCGAAGTTCAGTTAACGGATGCATTGTTGACTCAAGCAAAAAGCGGTTGTGTGATGGCCTACAAGTTTAAAGGTCAACGTTTTGATTGCGGTAGTGTGGAAGGTTTTGTCGAAGCTACTAATTATGTATACAGCAATGTGTACAAACCAACTTAATCAATCACATTATGTTCGATAGAAAGTAGTGTTTTATGCTCGATCGATCGTGGATTGAAAAATTTATAAGAGAACTAATTAATGAGTACCGAAATCAGCTGTTTTAAGGCCTATGATGTGCGTGGTCGAGTGCCGGGTCAATTGAATGAAGATGTCGCTTATCGTATTGGGCGTGCGTTTGCTATGTTCCTAGATGCGAAAAAAGTAGTTGTTGGACATGATATTCGTTTGAGTAGTCCCTCATTAGCCGATGCGTTAATTGATGGTATTACCGATGCGGGCGCAGATGTATTGCATGTTGGTGAATGCGGCACAGAAGAAGTTTATTTTGCCGCCTTTAATAATAATGATGTTGATGGAGGAGTTTGCGTCACGGCGAGCCATAATCCGATTGATTATAACGGCATGAAGTTTGTTAAAGAGGGGGCTCGACCTATTAGTGGTGATACCGGTTTGTTGGATATTAAGCTGCTAGCTGAAACAGGCGATTTCCCAACGGTTACTACTAAAGGTAGCGTTAGCGAGCTGAATGGCCGTCCAGATTACATTAAACATATGCTGACGTACGTTGAGGTTGGGGCCCTTAAACCACTTAAGATAGTGGCGAACCCCGGTAACGGTGGTGCTGGCTTAGTGATGGATAAACTAGCTCCGTTATTGCCTTTTGAGTTTGTTAATGTGCATTATGCGCCAGATGGCACTTTTCCCAATGGCATTCCTAATCCGTTAGAAGTCGATAATCGTACTGCTACTATTGATGCAGTTAAGTCTCATCATGCCGATTTTGGTATTGCATGGGATGGTGACTTTGATCGCTGTTTTTTCTTTGATGAAAATGGACGATTTATTGAAGGGTATTATGTCGTGGGTATGCTGGCCGAGGCGTTTTTGCTTAAAGCGCCAGGTAAGATTGTGCACGACCCACGTTTAACGTGGAATACACAGGATTTAGTGGAAAGTGCAGGTGGCGAAGCCATACAAAGTAAAACAGGGCATGCGTTTATTAAAGAACGTATGCGGCTCGAGGATGCGGTGTACGGCGGTGAAATGAGTGCGCATCATTATTTTCGTGATTTTGCTTATTGTGATAGCGGCATGATTCCATGGCTACTGGTTGCTGAAATGGTATGCCGCTCTGGCAAGTCGTTGTCGCAACTGGTTGATGATCGAATGAAGGCCTACCCTTGTAGCGGTGAAATCAATACTCAGGTTGCTGATCCAGAAGCATTGCTCAAAGACATTGAATCGCGCTATTCGACGATGGCTGGTGATGTTGATCATACGGACGGTTTATCTATGAGCTTTGATAGCTGGCGTTTTAATGTGCGTATGTCTAATACTGAGCCAGTGGTTCGCCTTAATGTAGAGTCTAGAGGGGATGATGTGCTGATGCGTGAAAAGACGGATGAATTGCTAGCAATGGTCTCAGCGGGTTAAGTTTCATATATGACAGACATAAAAAAACCGGCTTAGTGCTGGTTTTTTATGTCAACGGTGAGGCTAGGCTCAAGCCAGGTAGGTGTTGAAAAAATGAAAAAGCGGCCAGGCCATGACTCTGAATTTTATAACAGCTATGATTAGTGCTGATGATTTTGGTGGTTTCGAGCTGCGAATATGGGGAGTTTAGCGGATATAGCGGTTGTTAATCTCACGTCTTAAGTAATTACCTTACGTCAGTTTTGCAATCAAGCTTTTAGTAGAGCTATCCCACTTTTCGTCGACCTTTCCTTGATCTAGGGCTTTAAAAACAGGTGTTGAAAGCTGCTTGCCTAGCTCTACTCCCCACTGGTCAAATGGATTAATGTCTAATAATACGCTATGTGTATGGACTTTATGCTCATAAAAAGCCAGTAGTGCGCCCAGATGGCGGGGATCAAGTTGCTCTAAGATAATAGTATTACTCGGTTTATTACCCGAGACGACTTTATGCGGAGCTAAGCGGCTAACGTCTTCTTGGTTCATGCCCTGTTCTTCAAGTTCTTTCACGGCATCTGTTAGTGTCTTACCTTGCAGTAAGGCCTGAGACTGGCTTATGCAGCATGCTTGTAGGTGTTGGTGATGCTGGTCTAAGTCGCTCATCGCCTGATTAACTAGAATGAAATCGACAGGGATAACATGTTTTCCTTGATGCAGTAATTGATGAAAACTGTGTTGTCCGTTAGACCCCTCTGTTCCCCATATTATCGCGCCAGTAGGGTAGTTTATAGCCGCTCCATCACGCGAAACACTTTTTCCTAGGCTTTCCATATCGAGTTGTTGCAAGTAAGCGGGCAGGCGATTTAGGCGTTGCGCATAAGCTAAAATAGCGTGTGATTGTGCCCCCCAAAACTGGTTGTACCAAAACTCACATAGACCAGCCATGGCGGGCATATTATTGTTGATGGGGGTGTTTTGGTAATGCTCATCCATCATGTTCGCGCCAGATAACAAGTCGTTAAAGTTATCCATTCCTATGGCAATAGCAATAGGTAAGCCGATGGCTGACCATAAAGAATATCTTCCTCCTACCCAGTCCCACATGGGGAATATATTTTCTATGCTAATACCCATTGCTTGGGCCGCACTGATATTGCTTGTGATCGCAATAAAATGATTCGTTAATGCGGCTTCTGGGCAGCCATTATTTATTAGCCATTCTCTCGCCGCTAAGGTATTGGCGAGAGTCTCTGAAGTAGTAAATGATTTGGACGCAGCAATAAATAATGTTGTCTCTGGGTCCGTATTAAATAGTACGTCAGATAGATCGGCACCATCGATGTTGGCAACGAATGCAACCTTGCCTTGCCATTCCTGGTAGGCTGATAATGCCTGGGTCACCATTCTAGGGCCTAAGTCCGAGCCGCCAATACCGATATTAATGACAGTCTTAATCGGTTTTTTGGAGTGCCCTAGCCATTCATAGGCATGAATTTTTTCTACACAAAGGCGCATTTTTTTAAGCGTATCTGTTACAGCTTGTTGTTCTGCTGTCGTTGCCGTGCCTTGGTGTCTTAATGCAGTGTGGAGTGCTGGGCGATCTTCGGTATTGTTCACGTGTTTGCCTGAAAACAGACTATCGATTTCTTCTGGCAGATTGCAGGCATTGGCAAACTGCGTGAATAGCTCAAGGGTTTCTGGCGTTAGATGATTTTTTGAGTAATCAAAAAAGATGCCCTCTAGTTGTATTGAAAATTGCTCTGCTCGTTTAGGGGCATCATCAAAGAGGCGTCGTAAAGAAAGCCGCTTTACCTTCTCAGAATCTGCTTTTAATGCTAGGTATGCATCTGTTCTTGGCGTTTTCATTGGTGATCCAAGTTGATAGTGGTCTTCGGTGTGATATAGACTGTGATGCTAGTTTGAGCGGTTAACAGAAAAATGTGCGAGCTCGATCATTGCTTGTTTGTATGTCGATTCAGGTAAGGTGTTCAGCGCGTTGACGGCAGAGGTGGCATGTTCTTTTGCTAAGTTTAGCGTGTAATCGAGCGCGCCTGTCTGGCGTATAATGGCTACAATTTGAGTCAGTTGCGATGCGTCTCCATTACGAATACTGTCGGCAATTAATGTAGACTCCTCATCACTACCTTGTTTCATGGCATATATTAGCGGTAGTGTAGGCTTACCCTCAGCAAGGTCGTCACCAATATTCTTCCCTAAGTCTTGAGCGTTACCGGTATAGTCCAAAGCGTCATCAATTAGCTGGAAAGCAAGCCCGAGATGATAGCCGTACGATATGAGTTGTTGCTTTTGGTCGTTGCTGGCACTGGATAATATAGAAGCTGTTTCGCAAGCGGCTTCAAAAAGGATAGCGGTTTTTTTACGGATCACTTCTAAATAAACGTCTTCGGTAATGTCAGGTTGATTGGCGTTAATAAGTTGTTGTACTTCACCTTCCGAAATCATGTTGGTGGTGTCAGAAAGCGTTTTCATGATTTGCATGTCGCCGATAGAGACCATCATTTGAAAGGCGCGGGAATACAAAAAATCTCCCACGAGAACGCTGGGGGCATTGCCCCATTTGGCGTTAGCCGTTAGTCTGCCCCGGCGCAAATCAGACATGTCGACAACATCGTCATGCAGTAATGTTGCTGAATGAATAAATTCTATGATGGCGGCCAGATTGTGGTGCTTGTCGCCTGAATATTGTAGTGCGTTGGACGTTAATAATACGAGTAGGGGGCGGAGTCGCTTACCGCCTGCCTCAATAAGATAATTGCCAATATCTTCAACTAAGCCAACGTCAGAATTTATTTGTTTGATGATGAGTTGGTTGACAGCTTCAAAATCGCGGGCAACCGCTTGATGGAAGGAGTGGGTCATGGTTTCTCTGCTTTTTTAGTAGGTCAAGGTCTAGTAGTATTTGTGTCAGCACAGGGCGAGTGTCGATATATTTATGTGTTTTTTTATCATCTTTATTATACTACGTTGTCGTATGGCATGCGATGCTATGGGTGGGGCTGGTGAGTGTCAAGGCTTCTTGGTGCTTATGCAGGATATCATTTAGTTTATGGAGGTTTTGTTTTACTTTGCCGACTTTTTTTGCAGTTAATCTTATTTATGATGGGGTTAGTCACGATAAAGCGTTGCCTGTGCTAGGTAAATGTCGTAGAATTCGTGTCCCTAAATTTACTTAATGATCTATACACGCCGCAAGTGTGTCTATTATCAATATCGTTAATAGATCGAGAGCTGTGCCAGATGGGCAATTTTATTGTCGATAATGGGTAAGTCAGCACTTAGTGTCGTCCATGAGTTCAGACGCAATGATTGGAGCAAACAATGTACGCAGTAATTAAAAGTGGCGGTAAGCAACACCGCGTAACTGAAGGTGAAACCCTTAAG
>JBLHVX010000018.1:0-16672 GCA_047628835.1 Granulosicoccus sp. | reverse complement strand
CAGTGGTTACTGCTTAGTCGTAATGGCGGTAACGGTGGTGAGAGTGCGCCTATCGCATGGATTTGCTTAGCCGATGAGCTGCGGCCGTCTGCTCAAGGCGCGGTGTCTGAGTTACAAAAAAATCATGTAGTCGTCGATATTCTTAGCGGAGACCATGTGTCGGTTGTTAGGAGTATGGCAAACACCTTGGGAGTGTCATCTTACCAAGCGGGAGTCGTACCTGAAGAAAAGCTGGCGTATATTCGCCAGCAGCAAGCCAATAATGACACTGTGTTAATGGTGGGCGATGGAATTAATGATGTGCCGGTTTTAGCGGGTGCCGATGTATCCATCGCTATGGATTCGGCGTCTGATTTTGCGCGCACGCATGCAGATGCGATATTATTAAATAACGACTTAAGGGTGTTGGCAAAAAGTATTGCCTTAGCCTATCGCTGCAAAAAAATCATGAGACAAAATATAACGTGGGCATTAGCGTATAATGTTACTGCGTTACCCTTGGCTGCCGCCGGATTTATCCCACCTTATTTGGCGGCTATTGGAATGTCATTGAGTTCGCTCATTGTTGTTGTGAATGCCTTGCGCGTATAAACTCTAACATTGCATCGGGTTTTGGCTCAGGATATCTTCGCTGTTTCTATAACAGCATTCCTAGTGCAGCACTCAATTTTTTTGGGCATCACTTGGAGTGCTATGCTCAATTCCAAAAAATCTCCGTGCAGTGCTATAAATACCGCTCTAAATGCACTTGAACCCAAAACCTATACGACGTTAGGGTAAAGTAAGCTGTTTGTTGACTCGTATCATACTTAAAATGCTTGAGAAAAATCGAATGGAAAGTTTGTATTTATTAATTCCCATTGCTTTGTTAATTATCGTATTTGCCATTAAATTATTGTTTTGGGCAATTAATAGCGGTCAGTACGATGATTTAGATACGGAAGGTCATCGCATTTTGTTTGATGAACCAGTAGGGAAAAAATCAAAATCTTCCGAGTCAGCCACATTGATGAACACAGAAGGTACAGGTGATATCGATCGGCAGCACGAGGATCAACTGTAGTGGATTGGGCATCGCTGTTTGTTGCTTTTTCTATCGGGCTGTTAGGTGGCGCGCACTGTATGGGTATGTGCGGCGGTATTATGGGCGCGCTGACAATGGGCGTGGCCGATACCAACTATCAAAAGCGAATGTACTTTATTGTCTTGTATAACGTAGGGCGCATTAGTAGCTATTTATTGATTGCTTGGATTTTTTATTTATTTATTGATCGTATTCAAATTTATTTTTCTATTCAATTTATGCGCTTCATTGCAGGATGCTTGTTGATCGCGATGGGTTTGTATCTAGCGAATTGGTGGCGAGGTTTAGTTTATTTAGAAAAGGCAGGTGCTTATCTTTGGCGTTATGTACAACCGTTTAGCCGTTCCTTGTTACCAGTTAAATCGCCTTATCAAGCATTATTTTTGGGGGCCGTGTGGGGGTGGCTACCTTGTGGTCTGATTTATAGTGCATTGGCTTATGCAGTGGCAGCGGACAGTGCATTGCAAGCGGTAATCACTATGCTTGCATTTGCATTAGGGACTTTGCCGGCGGTTATGGCGAGCGGCCTATTAGCCGAGAGGTTAGTGACACTGGTGAAAAACACGTCGATTAGGCAAGGAATGGCTGTGCTTATTATTGTTTTTGGTGTGTGGACACTCGTCATTGCTCAGCAGCACAGACATCATACCGCTGCGTCAGCGCCTATGGGTGAAGCCCAGCACCATCACCCTTAAATCGCAATAATAAGAGTGCGGTTTATAGGTTCAAGTGTCCCGCTCTTTGTAGTCGCCGGTGTTGATACCGTAGCGATTTAGTTTTTGGTTGAATGTGCGCCGCTCAATGTGTAAGTCATCAAGTACTTTCGCGACCTTGCCTTTATGTTCTCGAAGTTTTAATTTTATTAATAATTCTTCGTAAGCCTCGACCTGTTGCTTTAGCGATTGATTTGTATGGCGATAAAAATCATCTAATTCATCATTATGTAAAGCATGATCAATGTCGGTGCAATTGGTTAATGCATAGCGTATTGCCACATTAATTAATTCTCTTACATTACCCGGCCACTCGTAAGTGATTAGTTTTTTTTGTGCTTCATCGGTTAATGGTTGGTACTGTGTTTTTAGGTGTTCACATTGATGTATAGAAAAATGATTAAATAAAGTAACAATATCCTCTTCACGACTTTTAAGATTTGGCAGCCTGATCTCGGCGACTTGTAGGCTGAAGAACAAATCTTGTCTAAAGTGATTGCTGCCTCGAAGTTCTTCTTTGGTTGCAGAAATGATACGGCAATGAATAGGGTTTTGTACATTGCTGCCTACCGGAGTGACTACTCTGTCTGCTAGCGCAAGCAACAGCTTGGCTTGTATTTTGATGGGCAAACTATCTACTTCATCTAAAAAAATAGTGCCTTCTTTGGCTTGCTCTAATTTTCCTCTATGTAGTGCTGTCGCATTAGATGATGCGCCCCGGGTGTAACCAAATAATTCAGTTTCTATTAATTCTTCGGGTATGGCAGCGCAGTTGAGTAAAATAAAAGGCGCTCCACGCCTTTCGCTATAGTCATGCAGGCAGTGGGCGACTAATTCTTTCCCTGTGCCGGTATTACCGTAAATCATCAGTGGAATATTCATAGACGCAAAATTTAGAATGCTTTTTTTGATGGTTTTTATTGCCGGACTATGGCCAAGAATGGATTGTCCCAGCGCATATTGGTCAGTGCTTTTTTCTTTTGTTGAGCTTAGTGATAATGTTGCTCGTCGTTTTTCTATGGCACGTTCTAAGGTGTTAATTAAGCGTTCGGAATCCACTGGTTTTTCTATAAAATCGTAAATCCCATGTTTCATGGCATCAACCGCGGTTGAAATGTCGCCATAGCCAGTCATTAAAATGATAGGCAGCTGGGGGTCGATACGATTGGCAGCACAAGCAAACTCCAGCCCGTCATCATTGGGCATGCGTAAGTCGGTAACAATCACAGCAGGAAGCTCTGTACTGATTCTTGGGAGTACAGATTTTGGTGAGCTATAACTTTCTATTTTTTTAAAGTGTGTTGAAAGTAAGTCTGCAGTGCTAATACGGATATCTTTATCGTCATCGATTAATATTATGCTGATGTCATCTTTATTCATCATTTCCCCCAGTTGTTTTCTTAGCCGTTTTCTATATTTGTTATCTTTGTTGATCGCAAGTATGCGTTTTTTTGAAAATCGGTAGTTCAATGGTAAAGCATGTACTGTCTTTGATGTTTTTAGCGTAAATTTTACCGTTGTATTCTTGTATTATTTCGTAAGAGATGGATAGGCCTAGACCTAAACCCTTGCCGACCTCTTTTGTAGTGAAATAAGGGCTAAAGAGCTTGGACATGATCGCGGGATCTATGCCGCCGCCATTGTCGGTAATGTGTAAGTATATTTTTTCTTTATTATGCTCAATGTCGATACTAATAATCGCATCACTATTGTTTTCGGCGGCGTCGATCGCATTTTTAATGATGTTAGTGAAGACTAGATCTAGCTTTAATGGGTTGGCTTGGACATATATTGGCTGACAGCTGCTTGGCTGATGAAGGTGTTTTTCATTTAAGCTAATTTTCTTGTCAGAAATTATGTCTTTTACACTGTTTATCGATTGCTTTACTGCGTTTGAGAATAGTATTTTTTCTTGGTCATCGTCATCCTTGTAGCTAAAGTTTTTCAATAGGTTGATGACGTTATGCATTTTTTTACTTAATGGGTTGAGGCGGCTTGCTGATTCTCTCGCGCCACTCCAGTCACCGTTAGTGATTTTTGCACTAACAGCAGAAACTGAACTGTTAATAGCTGAAAGCGGTTGGCTGAGTTCGTGAACAATAGTTGCTGCCATATTGCCCAGTGCGGCAGCTTTGTTTTTTTGTATTAGTGTCGCTTGTGCTTGGTTCAGCTCCTGGGTACGCTTTTCGATAGTTTCTTCTAATGAGTTGTTAATGTTAAGTAATTTGTTTTCGGCATCTTTTCGACGAGTAATGTTAATAAATGTCATTAAATACAATTCGGTATTCATTGCGCTCACTTTACTGGTGGCAAACATGACAGGTATTTTTTTTGAAGTGCCATTGACTGCATGGTTTATGACGTAGGTTTCGTGATAAGTCGCTGACGAAATGTCATTGAATAACAGGTCTTTTAGGAGAACGAGGTTAATATGAATGATGTCATTTATTTTAAGGGTGCTGGATGCATGAGTCTTGTCATCAAACAGTAAAAGCTTAGCGTGATCGTTAAGAGAGATTACATCTCCTTTTTCTGTGAATAAAATGACGCCAACGTGAATGTTATCCATCACGGTCTTGAGTTCTTCTTGACGAATTTTTTCTAGTCTAAGATTTTTGTTGATGGAGGCGATTTTGTACCTTCTCTCTCGTTTAAATAGATAAGTGAATAGCATAAATAAGCTGCTAATAGAGAAAAATGTCAGAGTGGGGTAGACCAGCTGTTGATGTTTTACCAGATAATAAAACGACCAGTCGACATCAGGAATAGATGATTTTTTGGATAGATAAAGCTCATTATCAATATCCCAAAAGGTAATTTTGGTGAACGGATAGGTGTTTATTTTGTATTCTTTTTCGTAGAGGTTGACGTGTCGTTTGTTGCCAAATTGTTGTAGTCCGCTCACCTCTTTCAATATTTTGTCCGCCAAATCGCCAATGGTTTGATAGCGCCATTGCGAATTAGAGCTAAGGATGATGATATTGTTTTCGTCAGCGGTAATGACGGTGTTTTCTGCATTGCGCCAATTATCTTCCCAGTAACTCATAGACAGTTTTACAACGGCAACTCCTATGTTCTGACCATTATAGATAATTGGTTCTGCAATAAAAAAACCGGGGATTCCGGTGGTTGCTCCCTGTGCATAATAAAACTGTCTCTTGCCTGTTTTTAGGGCGCGTTTAAAGTAAGGTCTAAAGGCATAGTTTTTATTTAAAAAGCTGCTGGTTTGGTTGTGATTACTGGTGGCGACGACGTTGCCTGAAGTGTTCATAATGTAAACTGTGTCAGCGCCAGCTCTTTCTGCAATAAAAAATAATTTTTTGTTCACCAGTAAACGGTTGTCTGTTGGATAAAGTAGGGCGTTGATAAGTAGCGTGTCGCTGGACAATAGCGCAGGTAAATATTCATATTGGTTGATGGATGCGGTTAATGATTGCTCATAAATTTTTGCTGTTACTTCACTTTGGTTCTGAGATTTCACGAGTAATGACACATAAAAAATACTGCTTAGTAATATGTTAAGGCATAGGCAGAGAAGAACCCATTTGATAGGCCTTATGATTTTTTTCTGGTGTAAATTGAGGGTCATGGTACATGTTTCTCTGCGGGATAAAGTGGCTGCTGATTATTTGAGCTGCCGGTTATCTGCGTTTTAGGATAGGTCTCGGTCAGTAGATGTATTAGCTTAAGTGTTCTAAAACCATCTAGCCAGTAGCGGCAATGTTGCATGCATTGATCTGCGCTATTAATTTGTTTATCGATATGTGCAAACAGAGTGCCGATATGTAAGGTGTTTAATGCCTCTTGTAATGGCTGACTTAATGTAGATAGCCAATCGGTATAATGTAAAAAACCTTTCTCGTCAGCGCTCTTCTTATAACCATATAAATGTGTGAAATTATCCAGTAAAGCCGCTAGCTCAATAAAGCACTGAGGATGGTAATCTATCCTTTTTGGGAGCGGCGTTGAATTATTTTTTTCTTTGTTAGGTACGGTAAGTGCAGCCATAATTTTCTCTACAGCGGGGCCAGTACCAAATGGGACGCGTTGCGAAGCACGTGATTCGATAGAAAGTGTAGGTGCGTTTAGCGAACAGATAGCCCCTAGTTTAGATAGCTTGTTGAGCAGGTAAAAATCTTCGCCACCTGATCGTTTTGGAAATCCTCGTGCTTGGCTGTACTGGTATATATTGGTTGCTATGCAGCTGCCTAGGGTATGATAAGCGTAAGGCGAGCCGGCACGGCGTAAATTATTAACGTAGTAATATAAGCTGGCCTCGTATTGCAGAGTTGCTTGATCTACTAAACTATTGCCTGACGGCGTATGTTTATAAGGATATATTACGGCGCTGTAAAAATTCTGGGCATCTTGGGTATTGAGATTGTTAATGGTCTCGTGTTGTAGATTGTCTGTAGCATCAAAATAATCTGGTGGTAAATATGTGTCTGCATCTGAATAATGTACCCAATGATTCGCTAATTTTTTATCTAACGCGAGTTGGCAAGCAATGTCGCCGCCGATTTTTCTTGCTAATCCAACACCTTGCTTGCGTGGGATTTTTTTGGTGAAACGATCAATGGCCAGGCAGTCTATATGAGGGTTAATGTTTATAAAAAGATAGGGGTGGTTCGAGTTGATGCTGCTGTCTGATAGATGACTTCCCGACAACTCATTCCGCAGCTTACCCCTTAACTTACCCCTCAATTCATCCCACAGGTTTTTATTGTTGCTAGTATCTTCCGCGTTATCGGGTTGGTTAATAACCGTTATTAAGAGTAGGCGCACGGGCAATGTAAACGTGTCGGTAATGCGCTGGATAAAAGCGCTGCTCTCATTAAATGCTGGTATCACCAGGCAGTGTGTATAAGGGGTATTGTTGTTATCGTTGTTAATCCGTAGGGCAATAGCAATTTCAGGTTCAGCGTACTTACTGAGATAACGTGTTAGTGCTGATCGCGTATTGATGGGTATAGAGCGTCGATGTTGCACGGTTAATGCAGCGCAGCGCGTATAGGAAGTTGCTCAACAATAGCGGCCTCTATGGTCAGTAGCTCATCTAAGCGTTGTTCAATCTCGGGAGTGGAAAAATAATGACTGGCGAGCTCAATAAAGAGTAAATGATGTTTTGCCTCTGAGTCGGTGATTATTTGGTAAAACTGTTGTAATTCTGCTTCTGGATGATGTTGTGCAATCAAGCCAAAACGTTCACAGCCCCGTGCTTCAATAATCCCCGCAATCAGTAATCGATCTAATAAATAATGTTCAGTGCCATCGCGCATAGTCTTTCGTAAAGCATTAACATATGGATCTTTTTCGTCTCGGTCCAAGCATTGCCCGTTGAGTTGCATCAACTTAATGACTTCGCGAAAGTGAGCGAGTTCTTCGATAGCTAAATCTATCATCGCTTTAACAATGTCTGGCTTGTCGGGATAGTGAGATACCATTGACATTGCCATGCCCGATGCTTTTTTCTCCGCCTGTGCATGATCGTTAAGAAATTGGTCAAAGTTATTTAATACTGCATCGACCCACGCTGTTGGCGTGGCAAATCGAAGGGTTAATAATTGTGCATCGATGGTGTCTGTCATAGGTTTTGGTGTTTTCTCAATAAATGGAAGTCATGTCATTGATTATACAGACAGTCTTAAACGCCTTGCCAGTTAAGCCGCTCAAATTAACGCTCAGCGGCGTATGGGATATTCTCATCATAGAGCAGGTGAGTAAATGGATAAACGAACGCGTTAGCCAACAAGAGCGCATCCGTTTATAATAGCGGGCTATTTAATAAGAAGCTTGTCATTAATAAAGCAGCTACACATTCGTTTTATAATATTCGTTTCCTAATATTCGTTTCATACAGCGTAAGGTCTATTCATGGTTATCTCTCCTAAAGTTCGTGGTTTTATTTGTACCAATGCTCACCCTCAGGGTTGTGCCGCTAATGTTAATCAGCAAATCGAGTTTATTCAGTCGAAAGCGCCGTATGCCCCTGTAGGCAAAGCGGCTGCGCCTAAAAACGTATTAGTGATTGGCGCATCGACAGGTTATGGTTTGGCTTCACGTATTACAGCGGCATTTGGTTATGGTGCGGCGACTATGGGCATCTTTTTTGAAAAGCCACCGACCGATCGTAAAACAGCATCGGCGGGGTATTACAACTCTGCAGCGTTTGAAGTTGCTGCGCATCAAGCGGGTTTATATGCCAAAAGCTTTAACGGCGATGCCTTTTCAACCGCGTGCAAGACGCAAGTGATTGAGCAGATTAAAGCTGATATGGGAAAAATAGACCTGATTGTCTATAGTTTGGCATCCCCGCGCCGGCAAGATCCGGTAACAGGCGAAGTCTATTCATCGACTTTAAAGCCCATAGGTAATAGTTATACCGCCAAAAATTTACACACCGATAGTCAAGTGGTCAGCGAAGTCACGGTTGAGCCTGCTACAGAAGAAGAAATATCGACCACCGTCAAAGTGATGGGTGGTGAAGATTGGCAGCTATGGATGGATGCATTAAGTGAAGCAGATTTACTGAGCGAAGGCGCGCAAACGGTTGCTTACACATATCTGGGTGAAAAAATTACTTGGCCTATCTATGGTCATGCGACCATCGGGAAAGCGAAAGAAGATTTAGATCGCGCCGCCGATGAATTACGTACTCAGCTGTCAGCGGTTGGTGGCTTGGCGCGTGTTAGTGTATTGAAAGCGGTAGTTACACAGGCTAGTTCGGCCATTCCGGTGATGCCTTTATACTTGTCGATTTTATTTAAGGTGATGCAAGAAGAAGGCACGCATGAAGGGTGCATCGAACAGTTGCAGCGTTTATTTACCGAGTGTTTGTATACCGACACCCCAAGGCTTGATGATGGTCATCGTTTTCGCGTTGATGAATTAGAGCTTGATCCGGCGATCCAAGCCAAAGTTGAAGCAATTTGGCCACAGGTTACCACTGAAAATTTGCATGAGCTGTCAGACTTTGCACTATATCAAACCGAATTTTTGCGTTTATTTGGTTTTGGTGTCGAGGGTGTTGATTACGCCGCAGATACCGCACCACTTGTTGAAACAGGCTTTTTATCGGTTGAATAAGGTAAACGTTTATAGGTTATAGGGCGATTTGATTCATGCAATACCGAGCATTAGGTAGTACAGATATTTCCGTTAGTTTGATCACGTTGGGCACAATGACCTATGGTGAGCAAAATACGCAGGCGGAAGCGTTTGAGCAAATGGATTACGCGATAGATAGCGGCGTTAATACCATTGATGTCGCAGAAATGTATCCTGTGCCACCTAGGTCGAGCACATACGGCGAATCAGAGGCTATTGTTGGCCGATGGTTGGCGGAGCGTGGGATGCGCGACAAGATTGTGCTTGCTACCAAGGTCACCGGTAATGGTGTTCACAATCCTGGCTTCGAATACATTCGTGGCGGTCCTCGCCCTAGCGCAGTCCAGATCAAACAAGCGATTGATGATTCTCTGCGTCGCTTACAAACGGATTATGTCGATTTGTATCAAATTCATTGGCCAGATCGACAATCTAACTTTTTTGGGCGTCTGGGTTGTGAGTCACTCGACAAAGACGAGCAAATTATCCCACTAGAAGAAACTATTGCAGCATTAGGCGAACTGTTAGCGGCGGGTAAAATTCGTCATTATGGTTTATCTAACGAGACTCCTTGGGGGGTCATGGAAGCATGTCGTGCGGCCGACAAACTGGGTTTGCCAAGGCCGGTGAGCATTCAAAATCCTTATAATTTATTAAATCGTACCTATGAAATCGGCTTGGCTGAGATGTCGTTGCGAGAAAATATAGGCTTGTTAGCATATTCGCCATTAGCGTTTGGTATGTTGTCTGGCAAGTATTATGGAGGCGTCTTACCCGCGGGTTCTCGCTTGGCGCTATATGATCGATTCACACGTTATACTAACGCTTATGCAAAAGCAGCGGCAGATGCTTATGTGGATTTAGCGCGAGAGCATCAAATCGATCCGAGTGAATTCGCATTAGCCTTTGTTAATCAGCAGGAATTCGTTGCGTCCAATATTATTGGTGTGACCACATTGGCGCAGCTAGAAACGAATGTTCGTAGCGTGGAACTCACACTAAGTGATGACTTGCTAGCGGGCATAGGGAGTATTCATCAACAATATTGTAATCCTGCACCTTAATGGTCTTAATGTGTCCTTGAGAATGTCTCTGAAAATAAAGTGTCCCCTTAAATGACCTCGAAGCCATCATCTTTGATTCAGTTATTACATCCCCGTTATTGGCTGACGTGGATATTGCTGTCTTTGTCCGCTTTGCTGGCGCAATTACCCTTTCGATTGCAGATGTGGCTGGGTCGTTGTTTGGGTCGGTTGTTGTACCGAGTAATGTCGGCTCGTCGTTATGTGGCTGAGCGGAATATCGAGTTATGTTTTCCTGAGTACACGTCAGCACAGTGCGATATGCTGGTCAAAAAACATTTTGAAGCGAATGGGATGACGATATTTGAAACCGGTATCGCGTGGTTTATGCCTTATTGGCGGTTGCGTAAACGTTTTTTGGTGAAAGGTGTTGAGCATTGGCAAGCGTTACAGCGGTCCAAAACGGGTGAATCTAGTGGCGCGTTGATTATGGCGATGCATTTTAATACACTCGAAATTACTAACGTCGCTATTAATCGCTTATTTGATATGTCTATGTCATATCGGCCGCACAATAATCCAGTCTACGATCGGGTCCAGCGGTATGGCCGCGAGCGGCATAATCCACGCTCAAAAACGGTGAACCGCCGCGATGTGAGAGGAATGGTTAAGGCGATGAAACAGGGTGGCTGGTTGTGGTATGCCGCCGATCAAGATTACGGCCCAAAGGTGAGTGAATTTGTGCCTTGGTTTGGTGTTGATGCGGCAATAGTATCTGCTCCTCCTCGCTTAGCGACAATGGCGAATGTGCCCATTGTGGGTATTAGCTATCGCCGCCTGCCGGACTTTAGCGGTTACGAGATTACCTTTTTACCGGCGTTTGAACATTTACCTTCTGGTGATAATTACGCCGATTTAATTCGTCTAAATCAGCATTTTGAAGCCTGCATTCGCGCTAACCCTGAAGAATATTTATGGGTGCATCGTCGCTTTAAAACTCGCCCGCAAGGCGAGGCGAGCCTTTATAATCAATAAAAAGATAAATCCCTGTTTAACACACGAAATCTGCTTGTATAAGCTGTCTTGCGTCAGTAACATATCGCCCTTGATTTAATAATATTATCGATAATAAAAACGACGTTTTTTACTTACCTTTTGGAGCAGCACAATGGCGAATAATAGCGCTATGATTCAGGGCAGTCTGGTTGCATTAGTCACTCCAATGACTGCAGATAACCGTCTTGACTGGGATGCATTAACATCGTTGGTTCAGTTTCACCTTGAGAACCAGACCAGTGGTATTGTGGCCGTTGGCACCAGTGGAGAATCTGCTACTTTATCGGTAGATGAGCACCTTCAGGTCGTTGAAGCGGTTGTTAAGCAAGTGGATGGGCGTATTCCTGTGATTGCGGGTACAGGTGCTAATTCGACCAGTGAGGCAGTCGAACTCACAACGGCGGCAAAAAACTTAGGTGTCGATGCCTGTTTGTTGGTTGTTCCTTACTACAATAAACCTACCCAAGAAGGTTTGTACCAGCATTTTTTACATATTGCTAACTCGGTAGACGTACCGCAAATATTGTACAATGTGCCCGGCCGAACCATTACCGATATGAGTAACGAAACCGTACTGCGGTTGACTGGACATGCGAATATTATCGCTATCAAAGATGCGACCGGAGATATGGTGCGTGGTAAAGCGCTCATTCATCAAGTCCCCGATGACTTTTTAGTGTTGTCTGGTGATGATGAAACCGCAAACCAACTTATCTTGATGGGCGCTAAGGGAAATATCTCTGTTACAGCGAATGTAGCACCTCGACAAATGGCTGAATTATGTCGAGTCAGTATGCTAGGTGACGAGTCCGCATCAGAAGTATTACAGGCAGAACTGATGCCATTACATAATGCACTATTTTCTGAAGCGAACCCTATTCCTGTAAAATGGGCTTTACATCAAATGAGCTTGATCTCGTCTGGTATTCGTTTACCGTTAACGACCTTATCTGAATCTTGTCAGCCAGCGCTGTTAACGGCGATGACAACTCTAGGTCTACTTAAATAAGTTTACGCAAAGTAAGTTTACTCAAATAATTTTTATGGAAATTCACTTGTTCTCTACAAATATCACAACACCCGCCATCAGGCCGATATGTTCACTCGCGCTTTTGTTTGCCATCGTTTTGTTATCGGCATGCTCAAGTAACGATGCTTATCTCGATGCTCAAACACTACCGCCAGTCGTTGTGCCGGATAACTTAGATAAACAAGCACTTGGACAAATCTATGCCATCCCCGAGGGAGATGGGCGTTTAGCAACGGGCGAGTTTGCAGAACCATTGCCGCCGACATTATCGTCACGACAAGCTATTACTGAACCGCGAGTGCAAACGTTTCAAAATAAATCATGGTTAGTCGTGCCTAAAGAAGCATCCGCTACATGGTCACAGTTATTGATCTTTCTACAGTCACGACGAGTGCTAAGCCTTAAACAAGATCCTGGTGCGGCTACTATCGAGACCGATTGGGTAACAGAAACTGCAGAGTATAACCAAGGCTTACGTTATCGATTGCGCTTGGAAGCGGGGTTTCAGCCTGATTTAACAGAAATCCATGCGATAAATATTAGTGGTAAAGCGAACTCATCAATCCCAGCGTCAACACAGTGGCCTGAGGTATCGGAGAACCGAACTCACGAAACGTGGTTCCTTAAAGAAATTGCCAGGGCAATTTCTAACCAGCAAACACTAGGCGATTCGCTGATTGCTAGCGCCATTTCTTTTCCTCCTAAAGGCGTATCAACCAGTCTTGATGGCGAGCCTATCGTTGAGCTATTGGTGAGCGAGGAACGCGCCTATAGTGTGCTACTTAACAGTTTAAACAACAGTCAGTATGTAACCTATGATCACAGCGAGTCAGGTGGCGTTATTTATTTTGATGAAGGCAGCCAGCAAGAGAAAAAAACCTTAACCAAAAAAGTAACCGGTTTTATCTACGATCTTGCAACCGTACAGTTTCTTAAAAACGATAGTGCTTATCCTTTAAGTGACGTGCTTGCTAACCTGCCTAATGAAGAGCGTGTTACACAATTATTTCCCGCTGTGAGTCAGCGTAAAGAAACGAAAAAATTATCTGGCGTTCCTGGTTATTTATTAGTGTTGCGCAAGGTAGAAGAAAATAAACAGCAATTATTTTTACGCGACGGTTACGGCCGACCACTGCCATCGGTAAAAGCAAAAATACTGTTAGATAGCATCAGAAAGCAACTGCATTAATGAGTAATAAATAACATGATGTTGTGTAGTCAACGTAAGGGTCTAGCGTGGCAATAGCTTTTTCATCCTTGGGTAGTGGTAGTAAAGGCAACGGAACAGTGGTGCGTAGCCTCTCGGGCAGTGCTCTTAACACTAGCGCTATGACGATTGATACCGCAACGACTAGTACCACAGTGCTTATTGATTGTGGTTTTTCGCTGAAAGAAACCGTGAGACGTCTAGAGCGCATAGGGCTACGGCCTGAGCAGCTGGACGCCATATTGGTAACCCATGAACACGGCGACCATATTAAGGGAGTGGGCCCTTTGGCGCGAAAGTATAATATCCCTGTTTATATTACAGCGGGGACTCTACGCAGCAAAAAAACCGGTGTGCTAGACAATGTGAAGGTGATCCATCGTTACGAACCTTTTGTGATCAATACATTTCATATTACGCCTGTTGCTGTTCCTCACGATGCTAGCGAACCTGCACAGTTTATTATCGAGTGCGATAATAAACGTTTAGGTATATTAACTGACTTAGGTAATGTTAGCCCTCATGTCGAAATGCACTATCAATCTTGTGATGCGCTTATCTTAGAGGCTAATCACGATCCTGCTATGTTGGCATCGGGTGCCTATCCTTTATCGTTAAAACAGCGAGTGGGAGGGGCTTGGGGGCACTTAAGTAATCAGCAAGCCGCACGTTTTTTAGCGTCGGTTGACAGACAAAAATTAGAACATTTAGTGGTAGCCCATATCAGCCGCAAAAATAATAGTATCGAACTGGCGCAGCAAGCGTTTGGCGACTTACACGCTCCAATCAACAATGTGGTTTATGCATGCCAGGATGATGGTTTTGATTGGTTAAGTTTGTCCCCGCATAATGAACAAATAGAAGCAGCTATTTAGAATTCACTATTTAGCAGCCACTATTACACATACATACTAGGTAATTACGATGGAAAAACGTCAAGAACTCTACGCAGGTAAAGCTAAATCGGTTTATACCACTGATAATGATGATTTGTTGGTTTTACATTTTCGTAATGATACGTCGGCGTTTGACGGAAAAATTATCGAACAGCTCGACCGCAAAGGTATGGTAAATAATAAGTTCAATGCCTTTATTATGGAAAAGCTAGAAGCGGCAGGCATTCCTACGCATTTCGAAAAACTGTTGTCGGATGACGAGTGTTTAGTGAAAAGAATGGATATGATCCCAGTAGAATGCGTTGTACGTAATATTGCGGCAGGTTCATTATGTCGCCGTTTAGGCGTTGAAGAAGGTATTGCGCTAACGCCTCCTACCTTTGAGTTTTTCTTAAAAAATGATGCGCTTGGCGACCCTATGATCAATGATTTTCATATTGAATCATTCGGTTGGGCGACGGCGGATCAATTGTTGGTGATGAAAAAACTTACCTTCCATGTTAATGAAATACTAAAAGCCTTATTTCTTGAAGGTAATATGTTGTTGGTTGATTCTAAATTAGAGTTTGGTGTATACCACGGTAAAGTGGTTCTAGGTGATGAGTTCTCTCCAGACGGCTGTCGCCTATGGGACAAAGATACCCTTGAAAAACTGGATAAAGACCGCTTTCGTCAGGGTTTAGGTAATGTGATTGAATCGTATGAAATGATTGGGCAGCGTTTGGGTTTGTCATTTTAACCCCTGTCAGTTTTCGTCAGCAAGGCCGATATATTTGCTTTCTGGCTGAAAATTGCCTAAATTGAATATATAAGCACTATTTTTAGTTTTATAGTTAACGTTTAGGTAATCATGACTTTCATTTCAGGTATTAGTAACGATCACTCTAGAAGCAGCATGATAGACGATCGCCGTCGGTTTGAGCGTAAGGCTGCCGCTATACGCGTAGAGATATCACACCCCTCTATTGGAGAAATGATCGGCTCTACCCAAAACATTTCAGATGGTGGTGCATCAGTTCAACTTGAAGGCCAAACATTCCCCCCTGTAGGCACAGAAGTACGTGTGCGCTTTATCAAAGTGGCCGGTGCGGTTAATCAAGAGCCTGTAGCTATGAAAGTGATGTACCAGCAACGTAACACTCTTGGTTTAATGTTTGCCTAACGCCCCTGTAGAAATTTTGTCAGCGGATACTCCTCCCTTCCAAATAGAATCCATTGTCGGCATATGTTGCGACGATGTTGCTGTTCGCGACCAATCTGAACAACTATCTAAACGATTCCAGCAGCCTTTATTAACCCAAGCGCCTGCCCGGCTCGAACAGGGGCAATATGTATTATGGGTAACGACCCAGGGTTTGTGCCTGCAAGCAACCGGTAAAAAATCTCCAGGGCCGGTTTGCGTCGACTTTGTTAATGGTGCAAACGCTCATCGCCGCCAATTTGGTGGAGGCAAAGGCCAAATGATCGCCAAGGCAGTGGGTGTAAAAGGCTCATATCGACCACATGTAGTTGATATTACCGCAGGCTTGGGTCAAGACGGCTTTGTGCTAGCAACATTGGGTTGTAATGTAACGCTCATCGAGCGATCGCCCATTGTTTATAGCTTGCTTAGTGATGGATTAAGCCGGGCGCAGCTCAGTGCTGATCCTGACGTACAGGATATTATTTCGCGTATACATTGTCATCAACAACAGAGTAGTGATTACTTACAGCAGCTTGAACAGGCGGATGTCATTTACTTTGACCCGATGTTTCCTGAACGTGGCAATAAGGCGGAAGTAAATAAAAGTATGAAAGCATTTCATAGTTTGGTTGGGGGTGATGATGATGCCGGTGATGTACTTGCCTTAGCGTTAACTAAAGCTCAGTATCGAGTGGTGGTAAAGCGCCCCCGTAAAGCGCCAGCCATTCATGACCAATACCCCGCATTATCACTACCAGCCCCTAACGTGGTGTTTGAAGGTAAGTCGACTAGATTTGATGTCTATACCTTCAAGAAAATGCCGTAGTCCCGCGCTAAAGAACTAACCGACTCGCATTGATTATATAGCGCGTATTTTTTGACAGACAACACTGAGACAAGATAATCTTGGTAGTAGGCGGCACGAGTGGCTTCTAGTGAATCCACGGTGCAGCAGACATAACCCTAAAAACGGCAGTAGATTCAACAGCGGTATTTAGGGTTAAGCACTTATGAATATATTTCTTTATTTTTCATAAGATTAAGGTTTTGTGGATGAGTACTAATTAAGTCAGTTTTTATATGGCAGGACACTGCTGATGAGATGGCAGGAATCTAAAATAGTATGTTGATACCGCCAGAGCAACTCATTGCCCATCGTGGCCATTGTGATCAATTCCCGGAAAATAGTCTATTGGCTATTGCTGATGCCATTGCCGCCGGTGCAAAGAACATCGAGTTCGATATTCAATTGACCGGTGATGGCGAGTTGGTATTATTGCATGATAGCAATATGCAGAGAATGTGCAGTGTGGATCAATCCATCCATGAATTGTCCGTTGATCAATTAGTGAATTTCCACACAAGTGAGCCTGA
>JBLHVX010000017.1:0-17016 GCA_047628835.1 Granulosicoccus sp. | reverse complement strand
GATGTAGATCCATCTTCCATCGCCACCAAAATAAGGCTTTCACTAGAGATGTAAGCATCGCTGTTGTCTTGAGATTTTTTATCGGCCAAATTTAACAAACGCCCCATATCGGGCGACATTTTCACATCACCATTAGGATTTTTGATTTTGGGCAAGTCATCTAATTGCTTAGCCAGCTCGTTACGCAGTACCGCAGTCTCAAAACCAGCTTGCGCCAACAAAGGCCGCACTGTACCACCTTGCTGATTAAGCATGGCAGAGAGTATATGTAAGGGCTCTAAGCGCGAGTGATCTCGCCCCAGTGCCAGTGATTGTGCATCTGACAAGGCTGTTTGTAGCTGATTGGTTAAACGATCGATACGCATAACAAGTGTTCTCTAAACGATAAAAACAAGAAAAAGAAGTGAGTACATAATCAATATGAGGGGTGTCACACTGAATTCAAGCAGTCTGGGTTTTTTACTACAAACACCCATGAAGAATATACTGGACATGTTGGATCAAAGACATATTTATATCTCTAATAAAAAAATACCACTTAACAGTAGTCTATTTTTACAGTGCGCACAGCAAGTAAAACATCTCTCATCTTCGCCCGCAAGGAAGGAAAGCACTGATACGACTGATTTGAAGAGTCTAATCTGAAGGCCCTATTCTGAAGGCCCTATTCTGAAGGCCCTATAAAGGTGGCGGTCTCTTCTGCAGTAATGGCATCGTTATCGATAGCTCGCACAGTAAAACGTATTTCACTTTTAATATCTGTGAGCTGATCTTTAGGGATACTGACTCGTACTGGAATAGAAAAAATTTCACCTTCGTCTAGTAAAATATTTCGTGGTCTATATAGGGAAAATGATTTATCCGAATCTATTTCAACAATAAACTCGTGTGTTTGCCTATCCATATTATTAATTTTTATCATATACACATTTTGAACTTCCCCACTGCGGATACGATACATTTGTGCTCCACGGTCGCGACTGATATCTATCGTTAGCGGTTTTCGATTAACGACGGTATACACAAAAAAACCACACAAAAAGATTAACACTGCTATATATGCAAATACCCGGGGACGCAAAAAATTTGTTTTGCCATTTTCCAATTCATCATTACTGGTAAAACGAATTAATCCTCTAGGATATTCCATTTTATCCATCACTGCATTACAGGCGTCAACACATAAACCACAGTTAATACATTCGTACTGTAAGCCATCACGAATATCGATGTCGACTGGGCAAACCTGTACACACCAAGAACAATCAACACAATCACCCTTGCCGTCGACCTGTTGTTGCTTTTCTACTTTTATTTCTATTCCCTCACCTACTTTTTTTTTCACTACGTTAGCTACTTTACGTGCGCCACGGGGCTCACCTCTAACAACATCGTAATGCACCGCTAAGGTATCATCATCATACATAACCGACTGAAAACGTGCATACGGGCACATGTATTTACATACTTGTTCACGTAAAAATCCCGCGTTCATATAAGTCATCCCGGTAAACAACAACGTCCAAAATACCGCGCTAAAGCTGTCAAACACTAAAAAACCTGCATCATTAAAGTAAGGCACAAAGCCCACTAACAAATCACGCACAGGATAAAAGTAAGCAACAAAAGAAAAACCCGTAATAAAAGAAATGATTAACCAGAGAAGATATTTACTACTTTTACGTAATAATTTTTCTACTGTCCAACGACTTTGATCAAGCTTAATACGCTTATTTCGATCACCCTCACAAAATTGCTCTGCCCATATAAACATTAACGTCCATACCGTTTGTGGGCAAGTAAAGCCACACCACACGCGGCCAAGAAAAGCCGTGACAGTAAACAAAGCAAAAGCTGAAATAATCAACAGCCAAGCAAGTAACATCCCGTCTTGTGGGCCAAAAGTAACCCATAGAACATGAAACTGTCGTGCGGGCAAATCAAAAAGAATGGCGGGGCGAGAGTCAATAGTCATCCATGGTAGTAACAGAAACCCCAACATAAGAGGCAATCCTGCATAGCGTCTGAGTGACTGATAGAAACCAGATATTTTTCGGATGTAGACTTTATCTTCTGACTCATAGAGATTAACGTATCGAATCGGTGACTCTGCACCAGTATTCTTATCGTCACTTTTTTTGGCCATAGAAAGCGTCCTAATGTAGCGAGGAATATTGCGGGCTAGGAGCCAGCCGGACTTAGGAGATCGTAGCGAGGCAGCCAGAGATCGAGGGCATTCTTTCGATCATTTGAGGCGAATAGTAAGCCTATTCTCCAACAGTAGGCGCTATTAAACGACGAAAATGATCGGAAAAAGGCACCGATTTCTTGCTGCCGCAGTAGATTTTTCCTAAGCCCGACAGGCTCCTAATATTCATTAGCCCGCTTAACTATTGGGAGTCATTCACCTTCTAACGATAAGTTATAGACATATGCTGTTAATAGATGAATTTTATCTTCGCGCAATCGATCTTGCTGTGCAGGCATCACACCGTTGCGGCCTTGGCGTAGTGTTTGTCGAATACCCGCGGGAGAACCTTCGTACAACCAGATATCATCGGTTAAATTAGGTGCGCCCATTGCATAATTACCTTTTGCATCACCGCCATGACAAGCAACGCAGTTATTAGCAAATATTTTTTGGCCTGCATTAACCTGCGTCGCATCATGTTCTGCACCCGAGAGGCTCAATACATACTGAGTGACCGTGTTGATGCCTTTTTCGCCCAGAACACTAGACCATCCAGGCATTGCCGCTTGTCGACCATTAACCAAGGTGTACTTAATATTTTCTGGAGCCCCGCCGTACAACCAATCGTTATCCGTTAGGTTAGGAAATCCAAGCGCACCGCCAGCATCTGACCCATGACAAACGGCACAGTTATTGGCATAAATACGCGATGCCATTTTCATTGCACGTGGATCGTCGGCCAACTCTTTGATTGGCAGCTGTGAATACACGCCATAACTATTTTCATGCTGCGTAAAAGCTTTTTGCTGCTGTTCTTCAAGTTGCCTAACACTGGTCCAGTGGCCTTCTTCATAGAAAGGGAAATAGCCTTTCCAGTTACCTAAACCTGGATAGATAATTAAATATAAAACAGAAAAAACAATAGAGCCTATAAACAGGTAGAACCACCACTTTGGTAGTGGGTTATCGTATTCTTCAATCCCATCGTAAACGTGACCCGTGGTTCTATTTTCTGGATCAGTATCATCTCTGACTGCTACTTTGCGGTTAGCCAACAATACCCATAAGATCAATAACAAGTTGGTCACGGTAAGACCAATAATCCACCAACTCCAAAATACGTCCATAACCATAATTTATTACCTATTGCTCTACTCAGTGCAGATCGAATTTTCTATCAATAGTCTTTGACGTCAGCACACATCAAAAACCATCCATATATATTAGCTAAACCACTCTCTCGCTTAGAGCATTACTTTTTATCTGAAGAACGACTATCTAAGGAACGATCATGATTCTCTTCATCGGCGAAGGGTAAATTTGCCGCATCATCAAACTTTCCTCTACGCGAAGGAGAAAATGCCCACCAAAAAATACCGACAAAGGCGATCATCACAAAAACCGTTGATAAGCCTCTGATGTCATTGATATCCATTTTTCGCTCCGCACTTATTGATGACTGTTTATCTTGCTGTCTTACCGTCTTAATCTTAGTGTTATCGTTTTTGCTGCAAAATAGGTAATGTACCTAGTTGCTGTAAATAGGCGACTAGCGCGTCAATTTCTGTTGTCCCGCTCACTGCGGCTTCTGCACCTGCGATATCATCATCGGTATAAGGCACACCGACTATACGCAAAGCCCGCATTTTCTTAGGTGTTTCTTCGCCACTAATTACTGCATCAAAAAGCCACGGGAATGACGGCATATTAGAAGCAGGAACCACATTACGTGGATTGTATAAATGGGCTTTGTGCCAAACGTCACTATAGCGACCACCGACACGCGCCAAATCAGGCCCCGTGCGCTTAGAACCCCACAAGAATGGATGTTCGTATACAGATTCCCCAGCCACAGAGTAGTGGCCATAACGCTCAACTTCTGCACGTAATGGTCTGACCATTTGTGTATGGCATACGTGGCAACCTTCGCGGATATAAATATCTCGGCCTTCTAGCTGAACCGCTTTTAATGGCATTAAGCCTTCAATCGGTGTTGTCGTTTCTTTTAAGAAAAACTGCGGCACGATTTCTACCAAGCCACCAAAGCTAATCGCAATGATGACAAAGAACAACATCAAGCCTATATTTTTTTCTACAATGTCATGATTCTTCACTGTAACTTCCTCTTACGCGGCTTGTGTTTGGGGTTCTGGGATGACGACTTCATCGATCTTCGCATCTCGGATGGTGCGATAAGTGTTATACGCCATCACTAACATACCCGACAAAAATAAAGCACCACCAATAACACGCACAATATAACCACCCCGACTTGCTTGCACAGATTCAATAAAGCTATACGTCAACGAACCATCTTCATTAAATGCACGCCACATTAATCCCTGAGTAATACCATTTACCCACATAGCTGCAATATAAAGCACAGTACCCGACGTCGCCAACCAGAAATGCACGTTGATTAAATTCTCACGCCACATTTCTTTTTTGCCAAACAATATAGGAATAAGGTGGTATAACGAACCAATAGAAATCATCGCTACCCAACCCAATGCACCGGAATGCACATGACCAATCGTCCAGTCCGTATTGTGTGATAGTGCATTCACCGTTTTAATCGCCATCATCGGCCCTTCAAAGGTCGACATACCATAGAAAGAAAGTGATACCACCAGGAAACGCAGTGTCGGATCGGTACGTAATTTATGCCACGCACCTGACAAGGTCATAATACCGTTAATCATTCCACCCCAGCTCGGGGCCAGTAGAATCAACGACATTACCATGCCTAAACTCTGCGCCCAATCAGGTAATGCAGAATAATGTAAGTGGTGAGAGCCCGCCCAAATATAGAGAGAAATTAGTGCCCAGAAGTGAACAATAGAAAGCTGGTAAGAATACACTGGCCGACCCGCCTGCTTAGGCACAAAATAATACATCATGCCCAAAAATCCAGCGGTTAAAAAGAAGCCTACTGCATTGTGACCATACCACCACTGAATCATGGCATCGGCAGCACCCGCATAAGCAGAGTAGGATTTTGTTAATGACACAGGAATCGCTGCACTATTAACAATATGAAGTATTGCAACGGTGACAATAAATCCGCCAAAAAACCAGTTTGCCACATAAATATGCGATGTTTTTCGCTTCATAATCGTACCGAAGAAAACGATCGCATATGATATCCAAACCACTGCTATTAATATGTCGATCGGCCATTCCAATTCGGCATATTCCTTAGTGGATGTAAAACCCATAGGTAAGGTAATTGCCGCTAATACAATAACTGTCTGCCATCCCCAAAAAGTAAATGGAATCAACCACCCCCCAAACAATTTAGCTTGACAGGTACGTTGCACGACATAATAAGATGCCGCAAATAGTGCACAACCACCAAACGCAAAGATCACTGAATTGGTATGTAAGGGACGTAAACGACCAAAGTGCGTAAAAGGTTGATAAAGATCATTTAAACTCGGCCATACTAATTGCGCCGCAAGTAGCACACCAATCGACATACCTACAATACCCCAAACAATCGCCATAATTGAAAACTGGCGAACGATTTGATAATTGTAAATGGGATTAGCACTGGCAGCGGCTATCTGATTACTCATAAAGACTTTCCTGAATGGTTAGAAAGTGAACATAAACTGTGGATACCTACACTTACTGCTTACAACGAAGCCATCTGCTTGTATACGATACCGTGTCATAATGTGCTTACAATGTCTTTGATTCAAATCAAACAGACACAATTTATCTCTACTAGAACAGAGCCAATATTGATTAAGCACATAATTTTATAGATATACTTATCATAAAGCACACCGTATTGGGGATGACTAGACCTGCGTTTAAACGTCGCTGGCATGGGAAGCTAATACTAATAAAACTGCTTCTATCTATGCGTATCCGTGTAGACGAATCAAGCAGGTGTTGCTTCCGCTAGTGAAACGCTCTCCTCGGGAAAGTGTTACAAACTCCGAGTACCGAGCTGCTTTCGACCAAAAAAGAGCTCGATTGAGAAGACGTTATTATCTCACCATTAACGTTGAAACGCGCTTTACAATAAGTTTCTGCCCTTGTTGGCAGATATACGTAATCTAAGCGCATTAAGTTTAATAAAACCAGCTGCATCTTTTTGATCGTAAGCACCGGCATCATCTTCGAACGTCGCAATATTTTCATCAAACAAGCTATTTTCTGAACGACGGCCTACAGCACTAACCGAGCCTTTATACAATTTCACGCGCACATCGCCATTGACGAATTTTTGTGATTCATCAATCATTACTTGATACATTTCACGCTCAGGGCTCCACCAATAACCGTTGTAGATTAACTCGGCGTATTTTGGCATTAACTCATCTTTTAAGTGAGCCACTTCGCGGTCTAAAGTAATAGATTCAATCGCGCGATGCGCTTTCATCATAATAGCGCCGCCCGGTGTTTCGTAGCAACCTCGAGACTTCATCCCGACATAGCGGTTTTCAACGATATCTAGACGCCCAATACCATTATCACCACCCATTTTGTTCAATGTTTCTAGCACAGTCGCTGGCGACATAGTCTCGCCATTAATCGCAACAATGTCACCGGTCTCATAACGCAACTCTAAATATGTTGCTTCATCCGGTGCATCTTCAGGTGAAACACTCCAACGCCACATGTCGTCTTCGGCTTCTGTCCAAGGGTCTTCCAGTATTCCGCCTTCATAAGAAATGTGCAGCAGATTAGCGTCCATGGAATAAGGTGACTTTTTCTTACCGCCTGAATAATCAACAGGGATGTCATGTTTAGCACAATAATCCATTAGGGATTCTCGTGAGGTTAGATCCCACTCACGCCATGGAGCAATCACTTCGACACCTGGCTTTAATGCATAAGCGCCCAATTCAAAACGTACTTGGTCGTTACCTTTGCCGGTAGCACCATGAGAAATAGCATCAGCACCTGTCTCGTTGGCAATTTCGATCATTCTTTTTGCGATCAATGGGCGTGCGATAGATGTACCTAGTAAGTACTCACCTTCGTAAATAGCATTAGCTCTGAACATTGGGAATACATAATCACGTACAAATTCTTCACGCAAGTCATCTATATAAATTTCCTTCACGCCTAGCGCTTCTGCTTTTGCACGCGCGGGTTCAACTTCTTCACCCTGACCAAGATCAGCAGTAAAAGTCACCACCTCACACTCATAAGTTTCTTGCAGCCATCGAACGATCACCGAAGTATCTAAACCACCTGAATAAGCCAAAACAACTTTATTAATTGAAGACATGAATCTCTCCTGAAGACCGTACGGAAGCTAATGATACGGAGACAATATTACGGGAATATTTACGGAAATATTTACGGAAATAATGGCAAACAAAAACAAAGCCAGTTGGTAGATATCATCACATAAAATAAATCGGCAGGATTTCTGCCATTAATAGGGCGCGAATTATAACAGAAAACATCAATAAATGAGAACCAATTACCGGTGTTAACCCGCTATCTTAGCGGTTACTGGAGCTTATCTAGTTATTTGGAGGCGATACGTTGTCGGCATTATCTTTTAAAGGAGGAACGTTCTTTCCCTCATTTTTTTTAGGCACCAAAGCCTCAATCGTATTATGAGGCGGCTCTTTACTTAATCTGATGGTGACTCGCCTGTTTTTTGCTCGACCTTTAGACGTTTGGTTAGTAGCCACCTGGTACCTCTCACCATGCCACCGCGCAAGTATCATACTTATAGGCACACCGTTCTCCACCAAATAGTTCAACACTAACTCGGTACGCTCCTTTGACTTTGCAAGGTTATCCGCTCTAATTCCTACACTATCAGTATGCCCATCAATATATACCGCCTGCACTGAAGGGTCTTCTTTAATATAATCCGTTACCTTCTGCAGATAACGCATAACTGTAGGCCTTAATTCTTCTGTATCTTTATAATAAAGTGAGCGCTTTTCAACTTGGGTATAATTCATCGGCAGTAAATTGCGCAAGCAACCTAAGTAGTTCCTATAAGTATCACCAAAACCGACACTCGACACTACCACCACAAGAGAATTACTATCGCCGTACCAAGGCTGCCTCACGATATGTAGATCCATACCTTTTTGCAGTTCGGCTAGCATACGCTCGGACGTTTTACGTAAAACAGTCACCGGGGTTTCGCCATGTTTAACATTGACCGATGCTATCTTTACAGCTCGCTCAGTCGCTAACCATGCTGGCGGCTGAGAAAATAAATTTGCTTGGCCTGACTTCATACGAGGGCTTTGCGATTGAAGAAAAAAACGCGTACTCACACCCGCTTGACGCTCGAAGATAGCAGTACCAAAATCATCTACGTTATGGCTAATTTGGCAGCCAAATTTTGAACCATCAAAAACCCAAGAAGCAGCATCAATGCGCGTCGCGTAAGTAATAGAGCCTACAGCATTCGCCATTACCGGCAATAACAGCATCGTCACCATTACTGGCATTCCAGCAAATACGCACCGATCACGCGCTGTTTCTCTGCGACCGATAAAAAATAGACGAGCAATAAAAATAAAAGCGATCATAATCATGTTATCGTCAATAATATCCTGTGCTTTAGGGATGTTTTTAGGTACGATGCTCCAACTAACTATTAGTATAGTTGAGAGTAATTGTTATGCACTATAGTTCTTATTAATGCTTTTTATTATGTAAGTACTCAGCTCACAGTCAAAATCGAGCTGAACTGCGTTAAAAAATGATTATTTACACTTGTAAACTCACATTTTTCGCCTTGCCAAGCACAATTTTGACTGCAATCTGAACAGTTACAGGCAGCGCTGGGCAGTTACTTTATTATTAAATACATAGAACTCACTAGCAACCTCTCTTTATCCCTTACACATTGATTTAACTGATATTCTTATCTAAGGACATGCTGTGTCACATTCAGATCATTGCCAACTAATGGCAGAGCGATTCCGTGGATTTTTACCTGTTGTTATTGATGTTGAAACAGGGGGATTTAATTCAAAAACTGACGCCTTGCTCGAAGTCTCGGCAGCCACCCTAGCAATGGATGACGAAGGGATAATCTCTATTGACGAACTATATGAGTACCACGTTACTCCCTTTGAAGGCGCAAACATTGAGCAATCGGCTCTTGATTTTACAGGTATTGATGTCGACAACCCTGACCGCAATGCGATGCCCGAAGAAGAAGTGTTATCTGAGCTCTTTCGTGTTATCCGCAAGGCGGTAAAGAGGAATGATTGTACTAGAGCAATAATGGTGGCCCATAATGCTCACTTTGACTTAGGCTTTATTACCGCCGCCGCCGAGCGCTGCGATGCAAAGCGCAACCCTTTCCATCCTTTCTCTTGTATGGATACCGCCACGCTAGCGGGTTTAGCATTTGGGCATACAGTGTTAGCGCAAGCTTGCCAGCTGGCCAAAATCGGATTCAGCAATAAGGAAGCCCACGCAGCCTCTTATGACACCCGTAAAACTGCCGAGCTATTTTGCGTCATTGTTAATCGCTGGCAAGAACTAGGTGGCTGGCCACTAAGATAGACAATTATGCTCAGACATAAAAAAACCGGATAGCAATACTATCCGGTTTTTTTATGTTACCTCGAACCCTACAGTGCTGATTCTAGGGGTCGAGGTAACATATATAGCTACTATATATGTACTGAATAAGTTACGACATAGCGCTAAACAATGATTCACTATCCAAACCCTGTAACTCCATAATATCTTTCAAACGCTTAAGTGCTTCAACTTGTATTTGACGTACACGCTCACGTGTCAGACCAATCTCACGACCCACTTCTTCTAATGTACTAGTCTCGTGCCCTCTTAGCCCGAATCGACGGCATAATACTTCGCGTTGTTTCTCCGTAAGCTCAGTCAACCAATTATCAATACTGGCACGCATATCACTTTCTTGTAGCAATGATACCGGATCAGATACGTTTTGATCGGGAATCGTATCCGATAATGTTTTATCGCCTTGAGGGCCGATATTGACATCGATAGAGTTGACTCGCTCATTTAAGCCCAGCATTTTTTCAACATCGGCCACCGGCTTATCTAATAAATTGGCTATTTCTTCAGCCGATGGCTCATGATCTAATTTTTGTGACAACTCACGTGCCGCGCGCAAATATACATTCAACTCTTTAACCACATGAATAGGTAAGCGAATGGTACGTGTTTGATTCATAATCGCCCGTTCAATCGTCTGACGAATCCACCAGGTGGCGTAAGTTGAGAAGCGAAAGCCTCTTTCCGGATCAAATTTTTCGACCGCTCGAATTAAACCTAAGTTACCTTCCTCGATCAAGTCAAGTAATGCTAAGCCACGATTAACATAACGACGGGAGATCTTAACCACAAGGCGGAGATTGCTCTCTATCATACGTTTGCGAGCTGGCTCTTCACCTTTGAGTGACTTACGCGCGAAGAACACTTCTTCTTCTGCAGATAGCAACGGCGAAAAACCAATTTCATTTAAATAAATTTGCGTGGCATCTAAAGTCTTTTGAACCTCGGCTACCTTGGTAGCCACTTTAGCCGTTGCCGCTGATGGCTTACTCGGCTTTGCAGCTGTCGATGAAGGAGACTTCTCATTAACGATTGAATCTACGCCATTCACGCCAATAACATGTAAAGATTGAGTGTCTCTGTCCGCTGAAGCGGTAATATCTGCAGTTGCCATTATTTTATACTCACTTTTGTTGTACATGCCACCAAAGGCCACGCTGTACTTATCTTATAATTTACTAACACTGAATGTAGAGCCTAATCCAACATATCAACTAATCTACAACTACCTTAATTCTCGTTGATACATTTTCATACTTCGAGGATAACAAATCAGCACCCTGATAACGGTGATGCTAAACATAAACCTTAATTTGCTTGTCGCTTAACTTATGTTATCGGTCAAAGTTAAAGAGAGTTTAGGGTTTTCTTTTCGGTAAATATTTTACCGGGTTGACGGTTTGACCATTTCGTCTAATCTCAAAGTGCAGCTTCGTTATATTCGCTCTTGAACCACTGGAGCCGATATTTGCAATACGCTGCCCAACCTTAACCTGCTGCCCTTCTTTAACTCGTATTTGATCGTTGTGGGCATAAGCACTTAAGTAAGTCTCATTATGCTTAATGATAATTAACTTGCCGTACCCTCGCAATCCGCTGCCTGCATAAACAACTCTTCCTGCTGCTGCTGCAACAACAGAGTCCCCTTTTTTGCCCGAGAGATCAATCCCCTTATTTCCAGCCTTGGCAGCAGAAAAGTTAGTGATCACTTTTCCTTTAGCTGGCCAACGCCATTTTAACTTTTGGTTAATGACATTACTTGCAGTTACTGGCCGAGAGGAGGACGATTTTTTTTCTGCACGCTCCACTGGCGCAGAACGGACAGGTGTTTTTTTAACCACTTTTCGTGGAACATTTTTTGGGGATGACAATACAGTCAATGCGGTTGAGGGGGTTTTTGGTGGCACGGGGTCTTGTTTTTTACTAACAGACGATTGTGTTTGAGTAACGACCCTAGTGTTAGCTACCGATAAACTAAGTGTTTGTCCGGGGTAAATCAGGAAGTCACTATTGATATTATTAGCGGCAGCCAGCTGACGATAATCCACACCATATTGCCATGCTATGGCGAATAATGTTTCACCACGTTCAACCGTGTGATGTGATGATTTAGAGGTAGTAAGCACACCTTTACGACTAAGGTCTGAGGTGGGCGCGGTGTTTTGGGAAAAAACACATGACGTTAAGGAGAGACCGACGATCAATATATTGAACACACTGAGGCACAAAGGGAAAAACCGCACAAAAGGTACGGATAATTTATTAGGATCCAGTGCATTCATTTTTATACTCAAATGTACTTAAACATTCCGATTTATGCGAAAACACTCTAAAACCTTTATAAGGAAGTTGTTATTCCACATGTAAAAAGCACTTTTTAGTGACAATTGTGATGTGCATCACGATTGTCACCCTTAACTCGCATGACTATTACTTAACCAATCTAGCGAAAAAACAATCAAAAAACCGATAAGCATATACAGTAATGCAACAATCAACATTGAGGGCTGCTCATTAACAACAGTAAATACAAAAGGAGATATGTTTTTTTGCACGACAGGAATCACTTCTCCATGGCGATCTACCATGGTTTCGATAACATGCTTCCATGGCCACAACACATTCAAGGAGCCCATTAAGAAGCCCGTCAACAGAGCCATTACCGCGCTGTAATAATGGCGTAATAAATAACTCAACAAATGACTGAACGATATCAAGCCAACGATACAGCCCAAGCCAAAACTGCCTAATAAGGCAATATTAAATTCACTGAGGGCTTGAATAAACACATTATACATCCCTATCAATAACAATATAAAACTACCAGATATACCGGGCAGGATCATTGCGCAAATAGCAATAAACCCTGAAAACATCATCATCCACCAAGTATCTGGCAACTGCGCGGGCCTGAGAATAGAAATAACGATAGCAATAGCGGTGCCTACGACGATGGCAATAACTTGCGGCAACTGCCAGCAACGTACTTGTCGGATAAGATATAGAATAGAGGCCAGCACTAGTCCAAAAAAGAAAGCCCATACAGGAATAGGGTAAAAATCCAGCATATGATTAATCAATTTTGCTAAACTGAGAATACTTAATCCAACACCTGCAAACAAGGTCAATAAAAAACGTCCATCAATAGCTCGCCAAAAAGCCGCGAAACCTTCTTTATAAATAAGCATAAGCGACAGTGGATGCAGCGTTGTTAGGGCATTAATTAACCGAGAGTAAATACCCGTAATAAAGGCAATAGTGCCACCAGACACTCCGGGAACAACATCAGCTGCCCCCATAAGAATACCTTTACAAAAAAGTAACCACCAATACCGCGCCAGCGACTCTGCCCTTGCTGATTGATTTAGCTGCGCTGATGGGATTTTTTTCACTAATGGCTCTTGCGATGATTGTCGATGAGAAGGGAAGTCAGACATAAGTTAACGAGTTACTCCTTGCAATAATGGAACAAACTTAACCGGCTCAATAGTTTGCTGGAGAAACTCATCACTGTCGCCTTTTCGAATCACCATTGTTAATACTTGCTCTTGCTCTCCTACCGGGATAATCAACACACCGTCAGGCGCTAATTGCTGTTTTAAATCATCAGGAATACGAGCCGGAGCAGCAGCACTTAATATAGCATCGAACGGCCCTTGCGACGGCCAGCCAAAACCACCGTCAGCATGATGAAGGCGGACATTATTAATACGTAATTGACGAATGATTTTTCGTGCTTTGTCCTGTAACGGTTTAATGCGCTCAACACTATATAATTCACCCACAAAAGGGGCAAGTACAGAGGTTTGATAACCAGACCCCGTGCCAATTTCTAATACTTTATCGCGCTTAGATGTGGCCGCCAGCAACAGCTCCGTCATACGCGCAACGATATAAGGTTGTGACAGGGTTTGGCCGTGTCCAATCGGTAACGCCGTATCTTCGTATGCACGATGAGATAGAGCTTCGTCTAAAAACAAGTGCCGCGGCAAGTGACGCATGGCGTCCAATACATGTGCATTAGTAATCCCTTGATCAACCAGGCGTTGCACCAAACGTTCCCTAGTACGCTGAGAGGTCATGCCCACCCCTTGCAGTTTAAGGTTATCTTGAAATGATGTATTCAATGCATGTTCCTTATTATTCTCATCTGTTTTGCTAAACACATATTAGTACATACGCATAAGTATTCAGCCCACTCAACAAGTAAGCCGCTAATGCAGACATTAAAAGCTGTCAATATACCACACTACCGTTGCTGCAGATGCTCTTCGAAACCCCCGTTATAGATAGCAGGGATAAAACGAACGCTGAAATGTGAAACACCTGAATCAAACAACTGTGTCAATAGGTATTAGTCAGTTGAGTGATCTCAGCTAGCACCGCCGTCGCAAAAGTACCCGAAGGTAAGCTAAACGACAAACAAAGATTATCAGCTTGCCAATGTACGGATACATCGTTTGGCACCAGCACTAACGAACGGCGTTCTTGATTAAGACCTAAGTATTCGAGTCGTTCACACCAACTCTCTAGTGGTGCCAACGCTATTTTTTCAACTGCCAACGCATTTAATTGCGCTGAAGAACGACCGCGCCCCCATAATGGTCCTGTAGGAAAGCTGGTGCCTGTTAAAGCATTTTTTTCTAGTACATCACCCTCTACAAAGCAGTTCCATTGCTTATCCAGCACCCGATGAGCAAGTAATGTATTGAAAACGTATGATCTCGCAGCCGACAAGATCATTGAACGCTGCTTTCTAGGCGGAGACACGCCATTAACTAACCACTGGTGAGCCATTGTTACGTTATTAGCTTCACGGCCAAAACGCTGAGCGCCAAAATAATTAGGAACTCCTTGCTTTAGCCTACTTAAAATTTCGTCGACCACATGTTCTTTTTCTTCTGCCGACAATGCTGCAGGCAAACCTGTATTGGGTGAAAGAGATGTATTTTGTCGATGCACCTCTTTTAACGTGATTTTAAAAAAGTTAGCCCCATGATCACCCAGACGTAATTTTTTATGGTGGGTATCTACCGATAATATTTGTACCCCTGCCATAGAAAATAATGACCAATCAACCACCTTCGTTGCGGATGGCTTACGGTCTTTTCCTACGGGTGGGCAGTATCGACTAAACCATTGACGCGTTATTGCATGTCGATCCTTGCGACCACAATAGCCAATATCTCCCTCACTCACACCCGCGTATTCAGCTAACGCAGACAATACCCAATGGGTATTGTGAGATGTTTTTTCAATCAATAAGCACTGATGCTCTCCTGCGCCAGACAGAGGAAAACCTAACCGTTCCTCAACATAAAAATCGTCTGGGGATTCGCGAAAAAGTGCCGAGAGCGAAAGAGACGGATAAGCCTTAGGAAAATCAATAGAATGAGTAACGTCGACAGGATCGAGTATATTTACCACAGTTTAATCACCAAAATCATAAAATTTTAACAATACCACCGCTTGTGCGGCAATGCCTTCTTTTCGACCCGTAAAACCCAAATGTTCGGTAGTGGTCGCTTTCACATTCACACATTGCTTATGCACTTGTAAGTCGGCAGCAAGATGTACACGCATATAATCAATGTAAGGGGCCATTTTGGGTGCCTGAGCAATAACTGTCATGTCGGCATTAATTAGTTGATAATTAACCGAACGAATTTTGGCATAGACTAACCGTAATAAAGTGCGACTATCCGCACCTTGATAAGCTGGATCGGTATCGGGGAAGTGATGACCAATATCCCCTAGGCCGCAAGCACCGAGCAGTGCATCACACAATGCATGTACTAGCACGTCACCATCGGAATGTGCCACCAACCCCTTTTCGTAAGGGATTAGCACACCTCCAATCACTATTTTTTTAATCCCTTGCCGGCCATCGTCAAACGCATGTACGTCGTAGCCTTGACCTATTCTAATATCCATTACCTATCACTCCCATACTTTCAATAATATGCATTTACTAACATGTCGTTACTGACACCTAACATTTATTATGTTGCTGATAAATCACCTCTGCAATAGGCAGGTCATTTGTCTGAGTAATTTTTATATTATCACGGCGACCCTCTACCATTCGGACCGAATATCCAGCAAGTTCTAAAGCCGATGCTTCGTCGGTAATCATTTTATTCTGCTGTAGGGCGTCAGTTAGCGCCGAAGAGAGTAAACCGTAGCGAAACATTTGCGGGGTTTGTGCTTGCCAAATTTGACTTCGATCGATGGTTTCTATAATCGTATGTTGCGTGTCGACAGACGCTGTATTTACTGGCGTTTCATTTATCAACTTAAGAGTATCGCTACAGCTAACCCCTAAGATTCCTCCCACGGAATCGCCTGCCAAGGCAGCAACCAAACAATTAATAGAAGGTAAAGTAATACAGGGACGAGCGGCATCGTGTACCAACACCCAGCAATCATCGCCCACTTTGGGCCGCAAGTACTCTAAGCCGGCCTGTACCGAGTCGGCCCGCTCATCACCACCAACAACCGTATGAATATAGCGATTCTGTGAAATTGATAACGAGGCCCAATGAATGTCGTCAGGATGAATGGCGACAACAATACCGGTAAGTGCCGGACATTTTAACAAGGTATTCAGTGTTGCTTCGATGACAGTTGCGCTAGCAAAAGGTAAGTACTGCTTGGGTATAGTTATACCCATACGCTGACCTATCCCAGCCGCAGGCACAATAAACCACACGCCATTTTCGGGTGCTGCTGTTTTAGCTTTTACCTGAGCCTTTATTTTAACTCTGACTTGAGAGCTGGTTTGATTAGCTACCATTGCTCGGCTCACATCCGTTTTTATTATTGTGTAGAGCGACGTTTTTTTGGCTCAACGATCATAAAAAACGTTTCGCCGTCTCGAATCATTCCCATTTGTTCGCGGGCACGCTCTTCGATCACGTCCAAGCCTGACTTGAGCGCCTCGACTTCTAAAGCAAGTACTGTATTGCGCTCTCTAAGGCGATTATTTTCAGCTTTCTGTTGTTCAATTTTTTCTTGTAAAGCGGCACGATGAGATAGGCTGCCCTCACTAAACCAAAGACGATATTGCAGCCCGACTAAAAGAATCAGTAGCGCTACAATTATCCATCTCATCGACATCTCCTATGATATCACTCACCACTTTCCAGTTAGTAGGTGACGAATTTTACTTGGAGAATTCAGCCATACCGCGATAAGGTGCCGCGCCATTTAACTCGGACTCAATCACCAACAAACGATTATATTTCGCTACGCGATCTGAACGACATAAAGAACCG
>JBLHVX010000016.1:0-18329 GCA_047628835.1 Granulosicoccus sp. | reverse complement strand
TGGCTGTCATTAAAAAAGGCGATATTGCTATCGCCTTTTAATCATCATTCTTTATTGTTACATTAACAGTCGGGCGATTTATTCCGCTGTTGCTAACGCTTTCGTTACTGAGGCAAGTTTGACGCAATTAACAAAAATTTGCATCGCTTGCTCAATGTCGTTTAATGTCGGCATTGAAGGGGCGATACGAATGTTGCTGTTTTCTGAATCGTTACCATAAGGGAATGTAGCGCCTGCTGGCGTGAGTTTTACTCCAGCTTCACCGGCAAGTTGCACCACTTTTTTTGCTAACGATGGCTGAGTGTTAAACGAGATAAAATATCCGCCTTCGGCACTTTCCCACTGACCTAAATCGTTATCAGCAAAGTTTGCATTTAAATGTTTCAGTACACATTCAAAGCGTGGTCTTAGTAATGCGGCATGTTTATCCATATGTTGCACAAGCGCATCATAGCTAGAAAATAATCGTAGGTGGCGTAATTGGTTCACTTTATCGGGGCCAATGCTAATAATACCCAGTACATCGAGAAAGTGTTTTAGGTTGCTTTCTGACGAAGCAATAAAGGCAACGCCCGAGCCTGCATGAGAGATCTTTGATGTTGAGGCAAATTGCATTACAGAATCTTCAGTGCCATGTTTTCGGCAAAGATCCATAATGTTCGCGATGGTTTTGTAGCCATGTAAATCGTGTACGGCATAGGCATTGTCCCAAAACACACAGAAGTTACTGCTAGCGATAAGGCCAAGCTTCGCAATGCGCTCTACGGTCTCGTCGCTATATAGTGTTCCTGTGGGGTTTGAGTATTTTGGAACGCACCACATACCCTTGATGGACGGGTCCGCTTTTATTAAACCTTCGACGATATCCATATCGGGGCCTGTGGATGTCATTGGCACGTTGATCATTTCAATGCCAAATTGTTCGCACACACTAAAGTGGCGATCATAGCCCGGCACGGGGCAAATAAATTTTATCTCTTCAGTGGTGTTTTTCCATGCTGTCTCAGCGGCTGTTGAGGCACCTTTTTGGCCTAAACCAAACTCCCTTGCAATCATTACGGCGTAAAACATCAATGTGAGGCTGCTATTGCCTTGCGCGAGCACTTCACTTGGCTTAACACCCAGCAGCTCAGCGCCTAGTCGGCGCATGTCCTTAAGACCTTCTAAACCGCCATAATTACGCGTATCTGTGCCGTCGGGAGCTATATATTCGCCATCTAAAATACCATCTAATTGATTCGCTAATGTAAGCTGATCACTAGACGGTTTGCCGCGGGTAAGGTCTAGGGCAATGTCTTGTTGGCAAAAAGCGTGGTGTTCGCGTGATAATTCAGCTTCTAGTTGGCGAAGCTCTTCGATTGATGCGTTTTGAAGGTTCAAGGCGAGTCCTCTGTGGTCAATAATGTTATTGATTGAGCAATGTATAGCGTGGTGGATAAGATAGCCTTGGTCACCAAGGCATAAGGCTAATACGCAGGGCTATATAAGCAGGCGATATTATAGAGCTTTTTTCTTATAAATATCATTGTTTTCTCTACATTTGTCGATGCTCTTGTTCCGGCAATAAGCTGAGTGTTCGTTACTATTGATTGTTTTTAAGTTTTCTTCGAAGCCAATAGAAAACTTCGTAAAGCCAGTAATGAATAGATCGTTAATTATAATCAGGATCCTGTAAACTGTAGATGAATTTTTATACCTGCGGGTAGTGTCGGTTAGTTAATAATCTACAGCCTGTATAGATGTTTCTCCATGACTAATATCGAGTGCTCACGCCATGACCTTGTCATATATTTACGCTATGCTATTAATATAAATGTATCACCTTATCTAGTGGTGACGAGTATCTAGCAATGACACGAAAATCGTTTGTGTAGATTCGACAACTGGCGCTTTAATTATCACATTACTTACTGAGATTTCTTATGCAAAGACGTACTAAAATAGTAGCCACATTAGGCCCTGCAACCGATAAAGATAATGTTTTAGAAGAAATGATAATTGCAGGTGTTAACGTTGTGAGAATGAACTTTTCTCATGGGGCACCCGAAGATCATCAAAGACGTGCGCAGCTGGTGCGTGAGCTTGCCGTTAAGCATAAACGGCAGGTAGCGGTACTAGGTGACTTGCAAGGCCCTAAAATTCGTATATCTCGTTTTGCTAACGGCTCAATTGAGTTGGCGGTAGGCGATAAATTTATTTTAGATGCTAGTTTAGGTACAGAAGATGGCAGTCAGCATACGGTAGGTATTGACTATAAAGCGCTACCTAATGATTGTGCAGCAGGCGATACTTTATTGCTTGACGATGGACGTATGGTGTTATTAATCGAGTCTATCGATGGTGACGAAATACATTGTCGTGCCGAGGTGGCGGGGACATTATCCAACAATAAAGGTATTAACTTACAAGGAGGTGGTTTATCTGCGCCGGCATTGACCGAAAAAGATATGCGGGATATTGAACTAGCGGCAAAAATAGATGTGGATTATCTAGCCGTTTCTTTTCCGCGTAATGCAGAAGATATTATTCAAGCGCGACGCTTGTTAGCGGATGCTGGTGGTAATGCGGGTATTGTGGCAAAAATAGAACGAGCAGAAGTGGTAGCAAATAACGAGAATTTGGATGCTGTGATTCGCGCTTCTGATGCGGTGATGGTGGCACGTGGTGATTTGGGCGTTGAGATTGGTGATGCCGAATTAGTCGTGGTGCAAAAACGTATTATTTCACGTGCGCGTATGCTGAATAAATGTGTAATTACTGCAACGCAAATGATGGAATCGATGATTAGTAGTCCGTTACCCACTCGCGCTGAAGTGTTTGATGTCGCTAATGCCGTGATTGATGGTACAGATGCGGTGATGCTCTCTGGTGAAACTGCGGCAGGTAGCTTTCCGGTAGAAACCGTCAAAGCGATGATTCGTGCCATTGGGGGTGCTGAAATTGATCCTAGTGTTCGGCATTCTACAGAACGTATTGATAAGCAATTTCATGCCATTGATGAATCTATCGGCTTGGCGGCAATGTATACAGCCAATCATCTAGAAGGTGTGAAAGCTATTATTGCCTTTACTGAAACGGGTTCAACGACCTTGTTGATGTCGCGTATCAATTCTTATTTACCGATTTATGCTTTTTCACATATCCCTAAAACTCAAGCGCGGGTATCGTTGTTTTTGGGTGTCGAATCAGTGCCTTTCGAAAGCCATGACCTTACGTCTAATGCGACTAACTTGCGTGCTATTGATGCGCTAAAGCAACGCGGAGTAGTGGAAGACGGAGATTTAGTGATTGTGACTAAGGGTGATCATGACAATCTACAAGGCGGTACTAATGGTTTGAAAGTGCTGCGCGTAGGCGACGCTTAAGCTTATTCAGGTTAGGGTAGATTCTGTGGGTATTGTTGTCACTGTCATTATGTTACTAGGCTTAAGTATGCGCTGGCCGATTCCGTTTGTGCATAAGCGCCTAGTCTCGGCGGCACCCGTGTCGGCAAATATCATAGGTGTTTTGTTGTTATTGGGGGGGCTTTGGAATAGCGTCTGGTTTGGGCTGCGCCATCTCGATATTTTTTGGGGTTTGGCCGCATTGGTATCGGGTATTGTGATGCTAATAGTGGCGGTGCTGGTTTTGGCTGAACTGGGCAGCCTGTTCATACAGGAAAACTCAGTGATCAAGATTATATACAGTAGAGTTAAACCGCTTTCATTACTTATTAATATCAGCTTGTTAGCGTGTTTCCTTCTTTATGCCGTGACACTCATCCAATTAAACGTGGGCATGCCAATCATTCAATGATGATTACGTTGATAGCACGGAAAAAATAAAAAAGCACCGTTTGTAGCGTGTCAAATGATCGAAAAAGGCCCTCGTTCCCCACCCCCTCGTTACGATCCCCTAAGTCCGTTAGGCTACTAGTTTAATTGACTGATTAATCTAGTAAGTCGTCAATGCCAGAATCCAACTCTTTTATTTCCTCAATATTGTCCAGCATTGTAACAACGTTAATGCCCAGTGCTTTGGATTGCTCCGTAGGGAAGTTAGCGACTAATTCAGCACTGTCTTCATCTTGATGTGAATAAAGATATTTAGCGATAAACACGATACCCGCTAATTTTTTGTAGCCCTCGTCGGTTTGTGGCAATATTTGATGTTTTACACTGTCAACAATGTCTTCTGGAAAATTCCAGCGATGTGCAAGTTCTGAACCTGCTTCGGTAAAGTTAAAGCCCAGATGGCTTTCTTCCATTTCGATACGGTCAGCGCCCTTTTCTACCATGCGATCGATTTCTTGCGCTTCTTTGTTTGCTAGCATGTGTGTGAGTAAGCCGCCAATATCGTGAATCATGCCACAGGTGAATGCGGTCTCTATATCGGTATTAGGTACATGTTTAGCGACCCACTTACTGATAGAGGCAACCATAAAGCTCCTTACCCAAAATGTTTTAATATTGAAACCTTCGGGTGTGGGAAACGCTGAGGTTAATCCAGAGGCCAGCACCATTGTGCGTAACGCGTTAAAGCCAAGCAGAACCACAGCATCGTTAACCGAGCCGACCGTGCGATGACCGCCATATTTGGCTGAGTTGGCCATGCGTAATACTTTTGCTGTCATTGCTTGATCTTTGCTAAGTTTGGTGGCGACTGCACTGCTATCGACATCGTCGACGCCAAAGCTCTGTATCAGCTCCTGAACGACTTTAGGAATGTTGGGCATATGTTGTGCATTAGCAATAAGGTGGTTGAGATCCACAGACTTGTCCTCTACTACGTGTGATTAGGTCTTCTTTCAGCATAGAACAATGGCGGAAAATTGCTAAATTATTACTTAAAAAATAGTGGGATACCCTGCTTAACTTACCATGTGGTTGAAGTTTGGATTGCTATAGGCAAGATAGAGTTTGCGTGCAATAGTGTATGTGATGGTATATATAATGGATTGAAGTAGGAGGCGTTGCTGAAGTATTTCGAAATGGGTTATTTTATCCATAAAAAAGACCACCTACTTTTGGTAGGCAGTCTTTAAAAACACTGTTAGCCGCCTAAGGGCCAACAAAGCATACGAAGGGTTAAACCGGCATGTTGGTAAATAAGTCGCCGTTAATCCATATATGCGTGAGGATACTCGCGGCATAACCAAGGGCGATAGCCGGTGTCCACTTTAAATGGCTGAAGAAGGTGTATTTACCGGGAGCTTGTCCCATTAGCGCAACCCCTGCCGCAGAGCCCACTGACAATAGACTTCCGCCTACACCAGCCGTGAGTGTCACCAGTAACCACTGGCCTGTATCCATGTCAGGCAACATGGTTAATACCGCAAACATGACGGGAATGTTGTCAACAATTGCCGATAATACACCCACCGTAATATTGGCATAGTACGGGTCCCACTGGGTGTACATGACCTCTGACGCTAGGCCTAGATAGCCTAAGAAACCTAAGCCGCCTACACACATTACTACGCCGTAGAAGAACATTAATGTATCCCACTCGGCACGTTGTACGTGACTGAATACGTCAAAGGGTGCTACTTGGCTAAGCTGTGAAAGCTTTTCTGGATCTTCGGAATTTGCTAAGCGTTTCTTTTCTAGTGACTTGGGTAAGGTTTTTTTGAGGAAGAAACCAAAGAATTGTAGATACGCTAAGCCAGTCATCATGCCGAATACCGGCGGTAGATGTAAGAATGTGTGGCATAAAATAGCGGTTGCTACAGTGGCTAAAAATAGCAGAACAATACGTTTCGCTCCACGTTTTAGCTCAATGGTTTCGCCGCTTGATACTGGCTGCTCTTTAGAGATAAAGAAGCTCATAATGACAGCAGGTATGATGAAGTTAACCACTGATGGTATAAATAAGCTGAAGAATTGCGTAAATTCAACCATGCCTTTCTGCCAGACCATTAGCGTCGTGATATCACCGAATGGGCTAAATGCACCGCCGGCGTTAGCGGCGACAACGATATTGACACAACTTGCAGAGACAAACTTGGTATCGTCGCCGCCCACCGCCATAATAACCGCACACATAACAAGAGCGGTCGTCAAGTTGTCGGCAATAGGTGAGATAAAGAAGGCAAGAATGCCGGTTGTCCAAAAGAGTTGTCTAAAGCTAAGACCTTTAGACACTAGCCATACACGTAAACCATCAAATAAACGGCGTTCTTCAAGTGCTGCGATATAAGTCATCGCCACTAATAAGAATAACAGTAATTCGGCGTATTCAAGTAGATTGTGACGCAGTGCGTCGCCGATGACATGGTTGGAGTCTTCGGTGCCTTGATAGGACATTGCGATCAGGATCCAAATAATTCCTGCCGCCAATAGTACGGGCTTGGATTTACGCAAGTGAAGATATTCTTCACCGATCACCAGCACATATGCGAGAGCAAAAACGACTAAACAAATATAACCAACCGTTGACGAGGTCATATCTGCTACAACACCACTAGCGGCAGCAAAAGGAGAGGCCAGTAGTGCGAGTAGGACGAATAAAATACGAGATGTAATAGACGTGAACATTATGACATTTACCTATACGAAGTAATGAAAAAAGTAATGAGTATTCATCCGTAAATGGCTCGTTGTGAGGGGAAATAAAAATGGTCATTCCTGTTTAAGGATATGTGTTGCTAGATGCAGGCGTTTGCTTATTGGAAGCAGCTAGATCCAGTGGTGCGAAGATGGCCGTTTTGATTTTTCCGCAGCAGAAACCTATTTATGGATGGGTACTAATTAGTATGAAGCGCGCGCATATTACTATATAGGCTAACTTTTCAATACTCATTTATCGTAAAAAGGTTTTAAGTCCCTATGTTATGAGTGGTTTTAGTTTTTATAAGCGTTTTTTTCAATGTTTTAAAGGAGATTGCCTACAAAAATTCTAGGAGATATCCTACAGACCTGTTTTGCTTTGCTCGTCATAATGTGGTTATTAATTAATACTTTCAATTTTCGGAAAATATTTAAAGAGGTGGTATATGGATTGGCGTTTTATTGATAACGACACGCTACAAGAGCACGACACAGATTATGTGATTCAGCTGGTAAGCGGTACATGGTTTAATCCAAAAGAGATTCGTCCAATTATCAATGTCGATATGAGTTTTTTAAAGCAAGCGCAATTGCTACGCTGTGGTTTAGAATACGTCACAGCATTGTGCCACAGCCAAGAAGAAGCTGGCGTAGGTTAATATGGGCTTTGGGCTGAGAAGCAACTTACTTATTACTTAACGACGTAAGCTGAAGCGTAACTTAGAAAATAGACGTTTTGGTGTACGATGTTAACTTTTCTAATGCCAGTTGTCCTAGGACAGAATTACCGTAGTTATCTAACTCTGGGGACCATACAGCAACAGTATATTGTCCCGGCGCGACCGCAACAATTCCACCACCCACGCCACTTTTTGCAGGTAGGCCAACGTTATAAGCAAAGTTACCCACTGCATCATAAAGTCCACACGTCAGCATTAATGAATTAATACGCCTATCGGCTACTGTTTTGTGCTCGCCTATTTTTTGAAAAGTTGAATTGCCTCTATTGGCTAAGCACTCGGTGGCCCGAGCCAAGTCAACACAATTCATGGTGATAGCGCATTGCTTAAAGTAGCAGTCAAGCGTGTTATCAACATCGCCATGTAGGTTGCCCATCGCTTTTAGTAGGTTGGCAATGGCGGTATTTAAAAACCCCGTTGCCTTTTCACCCGCAGCCACGCTAGGGTCGACACGGTTGTTTTTATTGCCAGATAAAGAAGCAATAAAGTCTTCGATCCTTTTAATTGGTATCGAGCTATGTGTCGTGATAATGTCGGATATGGCAATTGCTCCTGCATTAATAAAGGGATTTCTGGGGATGCCGCCTTCTGACTCTAATAATAATAACGAGTTAAAACGCATACCCGAAGGCTCGCGTCCAACGCGACTCCAGACATCATCACCCACGATTTCTAATGCCAGCATTAACGCAAATAGCTTAGATACACTCTGTATCGAAAAATCGGTTTCTGCTTGGCCAACGCAAAACTCTTCGCCGTCTATAGTGCGTAGCGCCATACCAAACTGCTTGGGATTGACTTCTTTTAGTGACGGAATGTAATCAGCGACGTTCCCTTTGCCAAATTCATGCACTACCTCGTCATGAATGCGTGCTAAAACATCCGGCAGAGAATCCGTATCAAGGGGTAAGTTATTGTGGGGGAGGCAATGGTTCATTTTGACAAATCTAAAAGGTAGGCGGAGATATATCCGATGGTCGTAATTATGAGTGTTTTAATACTACGAAGCCACCTGTTTTTGGCGGTTTGGACGTATATTGAGCGTATATCGGATGTATAAATGGCCGCTTTTCAGCTGCTTTGATTGTTGGCGATGGTAACGAGTAGGTGGGTGATCAGTGTAGGTTGGTGCATGGTTCAGAAATGGTAGCTACGGGCGGACTTGAACCGCCGACCCCAGCATTATGAATGCTGTGCTCTAACCAGCTGAGCTACGTAGCTATATTGTCTCGATATTAGCCAATGCCTAGTGACCGAGGGCGCGTATTATGGCTATCTCGCTATATTCTGTCAAGACGGATAGGTTAACTAAATGCAAGAAGTTGTCTTGTGCTAAATATGCTGGAGGGCTGTTTATATTTGTCTTTTGTCGGCGAGGGATGAGACGTTGTTAATGGGAAGACAGCGATGGGCTAAGGGTATAGCTCTATTAAAGAGGCTACCCCTTAACATTGTGGCGCTAACTAACTACATCTTTCTCGATAGCTTATCTAGGAAGGTCATTAACTCTGTGCTGGCCTTTTCCATGCTAGTGAAACAGTCGTACGATGTTTTCAAATCATCGCTTTTAGCGGCTTCTAGTCCTTTGATAGCTTGTTCATGAACTTTCTTATGCGGCTTTTCTAGTTGCTGGAATTCAGCTTTACTGCCATGTTTTTTTTGTCCTTTGCCTTCGTAATACCATTGACCTAACCGACAGGTTTGATGGTTACTAAAAGCAGAAGCATCATATTTTTTTTCTTCAAATGCTTTGTATACCTGTGCTTTGTAGCAAAGGTGATCCATTTTGACGGTTTGAATAAAGCTAGATTCTGTTTCTCGAAGTATTAAGTCGTGCATGGATTGCGATAGCCCAAGCACATGTTCGATGTTGACCATTGATTGTTCTGATTTACCTTGGAGCTCTTCGCAGTGATCATGGGTGTAACGAATGTTTTCGTCAGTGGTTTGTGTATCCAAGTCGATTTTTTTGACCAGCTCGGCAATTTCACCACTCGCTTCACCGGCACGTTGTGCGAGCGCTCGTACTTCATCGGCAACTACAGCAAAGCCTCGACCGGCCTCACCGGCTCGCGCGGCTTCAATAGCAGCGTTGAGCGCTAACAGGTTGGTTTGTTCTGAAATGGTATTGATGATGTCGGCAAATTTAGTAATTTCTCCTGCAGCGCCTTTAAGGTTAGTGACACTTTCATGGCTTTTTTTCGCACCCTCGCCGATTAATGAAAGGTCAGCGTGTGTTTTCTTTAGCTCATCTTTCATTTCTTCATAGGTGATGCTGGAGCTGACCAGTTCTTCTGTTTTGTCGCGCAGTGTGGTCGATGATGCTGCCAGTGCATCCCGGACATCGTTGACGCCACTATAGCTATTCACTACTAACGCGCTATTCGAAATAGGGCATTGAAGTGTCTGATTGTCTTCTAGTTGAGCGGTCATGTCAGCAATTTTTTCTAATTGCGCATTGATTTCGGCCTGCTGCTGCTGGTTCTTGTTGTTAAGTGACTGGTTGTCCGCGCGTAAAGTGTCTATTTCTTTAGAGTTTTGCCAAAACATAAATAAGCCCGCTATTGAATGTTAATGAATACTTATTTGAGTATAGGCAAGATATTGGACTTTCCCAGTTTATTTGTTGACGGATTTCTTAAGTGAGTTACACGTTTATTTGCTACCAATTAAATGCTTATATCACCGTTGGTAGAAATGTCATAAAATATTTCTGTGGTTATATGTCTTTGTTTTAAAGGATGGAGAGTGGCGTGTTCAGGGAATGCTAGGAGCCTGTCGGACTTAGGGGGTCGTAGCGAGGCAGAGAGAGTTCGAGGGCATTTTTTCGATCATTTGAGGCGAATAGTGAGCCTATTCTACGAAAATGATCGGGAAAAGGCACCGATTTCTTGCTGCCGCAGTAGATTCTTCCTAAGTCCGACAGGCTCCTAGGGTAGGCCAGGATGGTGTTAGGTGAGCACTAATAATAGGGATCAAAATCATACCTGCAAGGGCGTTGATGCGCTTGCAGGTATGCTTTGATTATGACTGATAGACAATAAGCTTAGACATTAAAGCGGAAGTGGATAACATCGCCATCACAGACGATATAGTCTTTGCCTTCTAAGCGCCACTTACCATTCTCTTTTGCGCCGGCTTCGCCATTAAAGGTAGTAAAGTCATCATAGCTGGTGATTTCAGCACGAATAAAACCTTTTTCAAAGTCAGTGTGAATCTTACCTGCAGCTTGCGGCGCACTCGACCCCACGGGGATTGTCCATGCGCGGACTTCTTTTACACCGGCTGTAAAGTAGGTGTGAAGGCTAAGTAGTCCGTAACCCGCACGAATAACACGATTAAGACCAGGCTCATCCATACCTAAATCTGTTAAGAACTCATCACGTTCATCGTCATCTAGCTCTGAAATCTCAGCTTCTAGTTTATTGCAAATAACAACCACGACAGCGCCTTCCGACTCAGCAATCTGTCGCACGGTATCAAGGTAGTGGTTATTGTCGAAACCTTCTTCATCTACATTGGCAATATACATAGTGGGCTTAAGTGTTAGTAGGCTTAAACTTTTGAGGTGTAGTGTTTCGTCATCCGTCAGCGCGAATGAACGTAAAGGTAACGCTTCATTAAGGTGTGGTAGGATTTTTTCTAACAGCGCCTTCATGATCATTGCGTTCTTGTCTTGGCCTTTGGCGGCCTTGGCAAAACGAAAAATGGCTTTCTCGACGCTGTCGAGATCAGCGAGAGCCAGTTCGGTATTGATCACATCAATATCGCTAGCAGGGTTTATTTTACCTTCAACGTGAATGACGTTTTCATCGTCAAAGCAGCGTACGACATGTGCGATGGCATCGGTTTCGCGGATATTAGCGAGAAACTTATTGCCTAGTCCTTCGCCTTTAGATGCGCCTGCGACAAGCCCTGCAATGTCAACAAACTCCATGGTGGTGGCAATGGTTTTTTCAGGTTTCACGATCTCGCTAAGCTTATCAAGGCGAGGGTCAGGAACAGCAACAACGCCAGCGTTGGGTTCTATGGTACAGAAAGGAAAGTTTTCTGCGCCAATACCTGCTTTGGTTAGTGCATTAAATAATGTAGATTTACCCACGTTGGGCAAGCCAACAATACCGCAATTAAAACCCATGATGGTGTCCTATTAATGACTGAAAAAACGAAGAATAAGGTCAAGATGAAAAGCGCGTATGCTATCGGTTTCGGTGGTTGGCTGCAAGGGAGTTACTGATAACGATACTATTTACAGTGATACTACTTGAAATCTTCGCATGAAAGCCATTTTACTTGCATGCGGAGTTTACCCCACAAGGGGGTACCGAGGAAAAACGTACTCAATTAGTCATTTACCTCGGTGCCGTTTGACGGCATATCTATAAACTCCTTCTTTGGACTCGCGCCCTTCATAGTATTCTGCCTACGGCCAGCAAAGGTACACAAATCTGTTTCTGCAGATTTATCGTGCGTTTTCTGTGTGCCCTTGGGGTATGCCTCACTTAGGAACGCCTTCTTTCGGTGCCTGAAAGCAAAATTATCTTTTTTACTTGTATCTTATTTACAGCAGATACATCCCGTCTTATGGCGGGGTATGAAGTATTTTCATCGCATCGTTCCACTTGCCTTCTACCGCCAGCGGCATAACAGTGGCTGCTTGATAAATGCTGTCTTCTATTAGTTTGAAATCAATCGGAGACGCTTTTTTTAAGACATAATTGCTGACCAGCTTGGCATTGCCTGGGTGATCAATTCCAATACGTAGTCGCGCAAAGTTTTTATTATTTCCCAGTCGGGTAATAATATCTTTTAAACCATTGTGACCTCCGTGACCGCCGCCTATTTTTAAGCGCGCAAGACCGGGTGCAATATCGAGTTCGTCATGTGCCACGAGAATCTCTTCAGGTTCGATTTTATAAAACTGAGTGAGTGCCGCGACCGATTTACCGCTTAAATTCATAAATGTGGAGGGCAATAATAAACGTACGTCTTGTTGTTGAATAATCCCACGACCAGATACACCAAAAAATTTACTCTCAGGCGTGAGGCTAATGTTGTGCTGTCGAGCGAGTTCCACTACAAAATCGACACCCGCATTGTGTCGCGTATGATCATACTCAGCACCAGGGTTGCCAAGGCCAACTATAAGCTTAATGGGCGTATTCATGTGATAGCTTGTTAACGGTAAGGGGGGGAAGAGAAAAATAAAGAGAGGTAACCACTTTTGTGCTTAGGCTACTAAGTAGTCTAAGCACAAAAGTGGTAAGTGACATTGGCAAATTATTACTCGCCAGCGTCTTGAGTTTCTTCTGATGCATCATCTTCGTCAACAGCAACACCTTTAGGTTTGTTGATGCTAGCGACAGGTAAGTCATGGTCGTGACCATGGCTTAATTGTACAGACTCAACGCCTTTTGGCAATTGTAGGTCAGAAATATGAACTATCTGGCCGAGTTCAACCTCGATAAGATCTACTTCAATGTACTCTGGTAAGTCAGCAGGTAAGCAGCTGATCTCTAAGTCAGAGATGGTACGAGAAACTTGGCCGCCCTGTTCTTTAACGCCTTTCGCCGCATCTTCATTAATGAAGTGAAGTGGTACGCGTGTAGTGAACTTCTTGGTTTTCGATACGCGTAACAAATCAAGATGATAGATTAAAGGTTTTGCTGGATGACGCTGCAAATCTTTCAAAATAACGTCTTGTGTTGCACCGTCAACGTTAACGGTAACGATGTGCGAGTAAAACGCTTCGTTTTCTAAGTGCTTAATTAAGTCTTTTTGTAAAAGACTAATCATTTGTGGCTTTTTGCTGCCACCATAAATGATACCAGGTACCATTTGTGTTTCGCGACGCAGGCGGCGGCTCGCACCTTTCCCTGTTAATTCGCGACTCTCGGCATTCAATACAAAGTCTTCATTTGACATTGTGATGTCCTCTGTTGAGTAGGTTAATTTATAACTATCCGCGACCAGAATATGGGGTGTTATAAATATGGATTAATGCGCGTTACTAACAAATAAGTGCAGGCAACGTCGCATGGTCTTCTAGAGCGAATGTTTAGTTAAACATTGCACTCAGGGATTCTTCGTTGTTGAGGCGTCGTATCGCTTCTGACAACATGCTGTTTAATGATAGTTGTCTGATGAGTGGGCACGACTTAGCCTCATCGGATAATGGAATCGAGTCGGTGACCACTAATTCATCAATTACTGAGTGGGTTAAATTTGCAATAGCTTTGCCCGATAATACCGGGTGAGTGGCATAGGCCACGACTTTGACTGCGCCTTTCTCCTTTAAGGCTACCGCTGCATTACATAATGTCCCCGCAGTATCGACCATGTCATCGACTAATAAACAGGTGCGTCCGTCAACTTCACCAATTAAGTTCATCACTTCAGCAACATTCGCTTTAGGGCGGCGTTTGTCAATAATCGCAAGGTCAATGTTCAGCTCTTTTGCAACGGCGCGTGCACGAACTACGCCACCTATATCGGGTGATACTACGACGAGGTTTTCATGCTGTTGTCGGCGAATATCTTCTAATAAGATCGGCGCGCCATAAATATTGTCTACGGGCACATCAAAAAAGCCCTGGATTTGTTCAGCATGTAAATCAAGTGTCAGTACGCGGTCAATGCCTACACCTACCATCATATCTGCAACCAATTTCGCTGTAATCGGTACACGTGCCGAGCGTACTCGGCGGTCTTGGCGTGCATAGCCAAAGTAAGGAATGATAGCCGTTACACGGCCAGCTGATGCGCGACGTAATGCGTCGACAATAATCAGTAATTCCATTAGGTTTTTGTGTGTAGGGCTGCTAGTGGATTGCACGACAAATACATCACGCCCACGGACGTTCTCTTGTATCTCTACGGCGATTTCGCCATCAGAAAATTGAGATACGTTAGCCTTGCCTAATGACATGCCTAGTTTATCGACAATACTTTGTGCAAGTGCTGGGTTTGCGTTCCCAGTGAATACCATGAAATCAGCCACAAGAATACCTTTTGGTCACCAGTAAAATGGTGTAGATGTTGATGAATTGGCAAATGCGCTTATTGCATTTAGCTTATGTGAATTCAACCTGTGAATATAAATGATGGAGGCATCATTTAATTATTAAATATGGCTGGGGTGGGAGGGTTCGAACCTCCGCATGGCAGGATCAAAACCTGCTGCCTTACCACTTGGCTACACCCCAATAATTTGGCTTCTCCGCCTCGTCTTCTCTCTTACTGAGAATCACGGAGTAGATGGTGAAGTGGAGAATGATTTATACCTGCGGCAATAAAACATTTCCATTCGGTCGGTGTGTTGTTTAATACTGCTTGCGCTTTTTGTTGATTAGCGAAGCGAGCAAACACACATGCACCTGTTCCCGTGAGTCGAGCATCACCGTGCTTATTAAGCCACTGCAGTGCTTTTTTCACTTCAGGATAGTGCTGGCAAACGACGTTTTCACAATCGTTAAGACCACCCTGTTCGAAGAAGGTCGCTACTGTAATGGCGGCGGTGTCTCTTGTCAATTCCTGATTGGAAAAAATTTTTGCAGTAGCGACATGGCAATCGGGTTTGATGACGAGATACCAGGATTCAGGCAGCTCAATAGAGAGTAATTTTTCGCCAATACCTTCCCCCCATGCTGAGTGACCGCGCACAAATACAGGAACATCAGCGCCCAATGTTAGGCCTAGAGTAGAGAGCTCGTCGGTTGATAGATTGGCGCCCCATAAATGATTAAGCGCAAGGAGTGTTGTCGCGGCATTGGAGCTGCCACCCCCTAAGCCGCCGCCTATGGGCAATCGTTTGGTTAGTGAAATATTCGCTCCACGGGTTGGCTTACTATGCTTTTGGCAGTATTCGCTCAGTAGTTTAGCTGCTTTGATAATAAGATTGTCGTTGCTAGGGAGTCCAAGCATGTCGTGGTGTAGGCGAAATTGTGAGTCATCACGCAGGCTTACGTTGAGCTCATCGCCATAATTAATGAGTTGAAATACGGTCTGCAAATTGTGATAACCATCTTCTCGGCGACCAGTAATGTGCAAAAACAAATTGAGTTTGGCGGGTGATGGTAAAATTAATGAAGGCATAGTGTTATAAGTTATGTTGTAAAAGCTATATTAAGTGGTGTTCTAAATGTTTTTAAAATCATTTTGTAGATGATCTTTTATAGTAACTACTCAGCACTGTCCGTAACTGTTCAGATTGCAGTCAACATTGTGCTGAGCAAGGCGAAAAATGTGAGTTTACAAGTGTAAACAATCATTTTTTAACGCAGTTCAGCGCGATTTTGGCTGTGAGCTGAGTAGTTACCTTTTATATTGCATGATGAAACTGACCCCTGCTATCTATCAGTCTCGGAAATAGCTGTTTCAGGGCCGACATTCGCAGAGTTTGGATCTATAGCCTCAGAGCTCCCGGTTTCAGGGATTTTGCTATCAGAGCCTTTCATCTCAATAATCTTAATTTCAGGACTCCTTTCTTCCAGGCTCTTAACCTCAGGACTTTCAACATCAGGGAAGGCCCACCGCTTGATAATCAGCGTTAATATAGCGTCGTCACGTTGCGCCCGAATTTTATGGGGTAAAACGCGACCATTAAGTGTTTTTATAGGTTGGTAGCGTGAGTAGCGTAGCGTCCAGCCCATTTGTTCGAGTTGCGCCAGCAAGCCGGTTTCGTTATATGTCGTTCGTGGTGGTGTTTGGTTGAAGTGGCGGGATGGAGTAGGTAACCCTCTTACCCAATAACGCAACTGCTCTAGGGGTAGATCCCAGCCGAACGTATTAGTGATTAATGCGCTGGGTTCATTAGAGAAAGCGGGTTCTTTTCCAGGCCGATCAATGAGTATGTTGCTATCGTCGCCCGATAGCGTTGCATTCCCTTGGCCAAATGGGCCGCTGAGTTGAATGTGATATTGGTCTTGCTGTTGTTGCCAATTGACCGTCACTGACCCGCTATCCTTGCTATTGCGAATGCCTAGTTTGGCTGTGACTTTCCACGTGTCGGGAATATTGCTCGCATTGTTGTCGGTTGGCGCTTGTTTATCGCTGCTCTTAATGCTGTTATGGCCGCAGGCCTGAAGTAACAGGATGCTGATAAAGAGAGTAATAGAAAAGGTATGATGCTTCATTCTGAATTTACCACTCAATACCTAGACGTTGTAACGTCTTAGGTATATCAAGTGCGTCGGGTTCTTTAATGAGGCTTTCTTGCGCTATTTTTTTAGCGACGTCTTGCTGCCCGTTTACCCATAATGCTTCGACCAAATGCGCGGCTATTTCCGCATTAGGGTGTTTTTCATAAGCTTGCTGTAAGTAGGTGATGGCTTCTTCTAGGCGATTTAACTTAAAGAGTACCCAGCCCATGCTATCAATAATGGCTGCATCATCGGGGTTGAGGGATAAGGCTTTGCTAATCAGTGTATAGGCTTCGTCGTAGCGTTCGGTGTGTACGCTAAGTAAGTATCCGAGGCCGTTGAGACTGGAAACATTGTTGGGTTCTAACGTGAGTGCGTGACGAAAGTCTTGCTCCATCAGGACAATATTATCTTGGCGCTCGTATACCGTAGCGCGCTCGTAGCGCAATGCCGCGTTGTCGGGAAACTGTGCAATAGCTTTGTTTAGCAATACCATTGCCTGCTGGTCAGCCTTGTACTTGACGAGTAAAGACGCTTCACTTTCGAAGTGCTGTTCAGTTTTACCCGGCAGTTGTTTATGTAATTCGGCGAATAAGGATTGAGCGTTATCTAATCTGTCCTGTTCTAAATACACGCTCGCAGCACGATATTGCGCAGATAAAAAATGATCACCTTGCTTGACTGACAAATAATAGCTAAGCGCTACGCTAGGTTCTGCTTGAAAATCATGGATATGGCCTAAGTAGTAATTGATATTGTCCGTTTGATAGTTTTCTTTGAATAATGATTCAAATAAAGATTTGGCAATATCCATTTTTTTTAATTCTGTTGCCAATAGTGCGCGAGAAAAACGAAGATCTAGTTGTGAGGGAGACTGCTCGGCCAGAATGGTAAATTGTTTGTAGGCTTCAGCAATATTGGATTGTGACAGCATGCGCGCATAAATAAGGCGTAGGCGGTGATTTCCGGGCACGTTATTAACGTATTGCTTGAGCTTAGTCAGTGCCAGCGAATTTTGCTGCGTGCTTTGTAGTAGACGGAGATCTTGAATGATAGCGCTTGTTCTCGTTGCATCATTATCTAGCGCCTTATCAATCCAGTCGCGAGCACGATCATTATCACCCGCGGCTTGATGTAGAGTGCTAAGGCCTGCTTGGATGCCCGCGGATGCGGGAAATCGATCGGCCAATAGCGAGATATTGGTGATCAACATGATTAATGTTGCTTTATCAGTCTGTCGATTGAAATTAGCTAAGGTTTCAACTAATGCGCCACCGTCAGCACTTTTAGTGTTGTCGGTGTTGTCGGTGCTATCGCTGTTTTGTTTTATATTGGTTTGTGTTGACTGCGATTGCTCCAGCACCTGCGCAATATAGTCCACGGCTAGTAATGGCTGTTGTAATTCAATGTGTGCATTGGCAACAGTTGATAACGCTTCGATATTGGTGGAATCTTTGTGTAGCCATAATACACCCATGTCGAGAGCGTTTTGGTGCGCACGTAAAAATTGTGAAATGCGTGCCGCACGAATAATAATCCCTTTATTGTTGGTTTCTTTTGCTTGCTCTACATAATTGTTAATGGTAGTTCCGTATTGGCGGCGAGATGCGGCTACTTCGGCGACTAGTAGGGAGTAAAGTGTGTCGGTTGATAAAAGGCTGGAAACGCTTTCTATTTCGTGTTCTTGTGGCAGAGTTGAGGGCGGGGCTAACGAGTCGGCAGTATGTTTTATCGTTGCCTTTGGGTTCGTATTATCGTGTCGAGGTTCCGGTAAGGATTCGCACCCTACAAGGATGCCAACCAGCAGTACGATGGAAGAGAAGTGAGCTATTGAAAATACATTATTCATGACATCAGTGTAAACCGCCAAGGGAGTCAAGCCAAGTGGCATGTTAGGTTTATATGGAGTTTATGTTTGGAGT
>JBLHVX010000015.1:0-18578 GCA_047628835.1 Granulosicoccus sp. | reverse complement strand
AATCCTAATTTGGGAACTGACGCTTATATCACACAAGTGATTCAGCTTTACAATGTGTCCGCTTCCAAGGTGTTGCCGGTGCTTCGACCTTTAGCGCCTCAGCATGCACACTTGGCTGCTTATGAACCCAGCAACGCGATTATTATCTCTGATACCGTGGCGAACATTGCGCGCCTGCGAGATATTATTCAGCGTATTGATAGAGCCGGTGTAGCAGAAACAGAGGTGGTGTCGTTGCAGTACGCCGAAGCTGGCAATATGGCGGCTATGTTACAACAGCTAAGTAAAGGTGAAAAAGATACGCCTCAAAATACACGTGCTGTCATAGTTGCAGATCTACGTAGCAATAGTATTTTGGTGAGTGGAGATGAAGTGAGACGTAAGCGGGTGCGTGAGTTAATTACTCGCTTGGATGTGTCGCAACCCCAGTCGGGTAATGTGCGAGTGATTTATTTAGAATATGCCGATGCAGAAGAAATAGCGACAGTATTGGCAAAAGTGGTTTCGAGTATTTCAAAGCTTGAAACTGAAGGGGCTAAAATAGGCGCACAGCCATCGGCAGCCAATGCATCAGTAGAAGCCGATCCTGCCACTAATTCCTTACTTATTACTGCCGACTCAGACACTATGGAGTCACTCTTGTCGGTGATTAAACGCTTAGATATTCGCCGTGCACAAGTGTTGGTGGAAGCTATTATTGTAGAGATTCGCGATGACTTAAGCCGAGAACTTGGTGTTGAGTGGGCTGCATTTAAACAAGGTAAAGTACTGGCAGCTTCACAAAATACAGGAGCCTTAGCGAGTGTATTGCAAGGTGTAAGAGATAATGACGCTTCAGCTTTGACGGGTTTGACAGGGCAAACCATAGGTTTTGGTGGTGTTGGTAGCAGTGGTGTTAATTTTGCTGGCTTGATTAATTTCTTTCAAGGTAATAGTGACGCCAATGTATTATCAACGCCTAGCTTATTAACAACAGACAATAACGAAGCAGAAATTTCTATCGGACAAAATGTTCCATTTGTGACGGGCTCATTTACGGCATCGGGGGGGGATTCCACCGATCCTTTTCAAACAATTCAGCGAGAAGACGTGGGTATTTCACTTAAAGTGACACCACAAATTAATGAGGGCGACACGGTTATCCTGGAGATTGAACAAGAAGTTTCTAGTATTTCAAATTCTTCTGCCGCATCAGACCTGATCACTAACGAACGAAAAATATCAACCAAAGTGATTGCGCAAGATGGTGAAACTATTATTTTGGGTGGCTTAATTAGTGACGATGTTCAACAGCAAGAACAAAAAGTACCTTTTCTTGGAGATATTCCTTTATTTGGTGGTTTGTTTAGAAATAATAGTACTACCGTGACGAAAAGTAATTTGATGGTGTTTCTGCGCGCCACTATTATTCGTGATGATAAAGCGATGGCAGGAGCTACGGGAGAAAAATATCGCTATATTCGTGACCAACAAATTAAAGCCAAGGCCAGTGCGAGCTATTTATTAGATGAAAAAATATTGCCTTTATTACCTGTCTGGGATGAGGTTTTATCCAGTGAGCTTGATAAATAATAGTTCAATAATAGTTCAATAATAGTTCAATAGGAAATTAAACTAGGAGCGTAAGATATGACAACCGCAGAGCACCCCATAGCGCTACCGTTTAGTTTTGCTGATCAGCATGGAGTGATGTTGGATGGCGATATTGTTTATTGTTACCAAGATTTAGCGGTGCCTGTATTGTTGGAGTTACAGCGGGTGTTAGGTTCGCAGTTTTCCCTCAAAAAGATCGATAAAGATACCTTTAAAAAACAATTGACCCTGCAGTATCAAACTATTGATGGTGCAGCCCAACGAGCGGTAGATGATCTCGATGCAGAGATGGATTTGGGTCAGTTAGCCAATGATTTACAGCAACAAACCGATTTGTTAGCCGGTAATGATGATGCACCGGTGATCCGTTTAATTAACGCTATTTTATCTGAAGCGGTAAAAGAAAAAGTATCGGATATTCATATTGAACCTTATGAAGATAGAGTTGCTATTCGTTTTCGTTCGGATGGCGTATTGAATGAAATGCTGTCACCCAAGGCGGAATTAGCATCGGTACTGGTGTCGCGTTTAAAAGTGATGGCGAAACTAGATATTGCAGAAAAACGCTTGCCTCAAGATGGCCGAATCTCGGTGCGCATTGCAGGGCATAGTGTCGATATCCGTATGTCGACCATGCCTTCTGCCTATGGCGAACGAGTCGTGCTACGTTTACTTGATCAAGCCTCAGGAAAGCTGCAGTTAGCTCAGTTATCTATGCCTAGTAATGTGCACCAAATCTTTGACGATAGCTTGAACCGACCTCACGGTATTATTCTGGTGACGGGGCCAACAGGGTCGGGTAAAACGACGACGCTTTATGCGGGCATAACACATATCAATGATCGCAGTCGTAATATTCTAACCATTGAAGATCCGGTGGAATATTTATTGCCAGGTATTGGGCAAACTCAAGTCAATACTAAAGTCGATATGACTTTTGCCCGAGGTCTACGAGCTATTTTACGGCAAGATCCTGATGTGGTGATGATTGGTGAAATTCGTGATCAAGAAACCGCTTCTATTGCGGTGCAGGCAAGTTTAACTGGCCACTTAGTGTTATCGACTTTACACACCAATACAGCCATAGGTGCGATTACGCGCTTAAAAGATATGGGTGTTGAACCCTTTTTGCTGTCTTCTAGTTTAGAAATGGTCATGGCTCAGCGTTTGGTGCGGGTATTATGTCAGCATTGCCGTCAGCCTCATACGCCGACCCCAGGCGAATGTTCCCGCTTATCTATTTCAGCGGAAGATAAAATTTATCAAGCTACAGGCTGCGACCAATGTAAACATACGGGTTATCGCGGTCGTACGGCTATTTATGAATTGATTCCTATCGATAGCGAGTTGCGGCAGTTAATACACGAGGGGGCAGGCGAACACACCATGTTGGAATATGCTCGACAAACGTCACCCTCATTAATGGCGGATGGTCGCCGTCGTGTATTGGCGGGCGAAACTAGTTTAGAAGAAGTGTTGAGGGTAACCGCCGTTAGTTAGGGCGACTAAAAAATTATGGGCGCATTTCGTTATCAAGCACTGAATACTGACGGCAAGCTAATAAAAGGCACGCTTGAGGGCGATACCGAACGTCAAGTGCGTACTCAACTGCGCCAACAACAATTAAAGCCTGTTAGTGTAGAAAAAATATCAGCGGGAAAACTTACAAAAAATAGCGACAGCCTATTTTCTTCGTCAAAAACGTTTAGTACACGTATTGGCGTTAAAGATTTGTCTTTATTTACTCGCCAATTAGCCTCGTTGGTGCAGTCGGGAATGCCGTTAGCAGAATCCTTGCAGGCGGTTGCCAAACAAAGCCGTAAAGAGGCGGTAAAAAATGTGGTATTGCAGGTGCGTTCGCGAGTACTCGAAGGACTTAGCTTGGCACAAGCATTAGGTGATTACCCGCGTATATTTGATTCTATGTATTGCGCGATGGTGAATGCGGGTGAGCAAGCGGGCTTTTTAGGGCCGGTGTTAGAGCGCTTATCTGAATACGCCGAAACTAGTCATGCAGCACGGCAACAGTTGAAATCCGCGATGGTGTACCCGTTGATATTGTTGATTGTTTGTATTGGTATTGTAGTGGCGCTGATGGTATTGGTTGTACCGCAATTAACCAGTGTGTTTACTCGTGCAAAACAAGCATTACCATGGGCGACAGAAGTATTGATTAATACGAGTAGTTTTTTACAGAATTATGGTTTGTTATGCTTGGTGCTTATTGTTGGGCTTGTTTTTTCTAGTCAGTTGTGGCTGCGTAGCACAGAAAATAAACGCCAATGGGATCAGTTGATATTAAAGTTACCCATGATAAAACATATTGTTGTGGAGTCTGATTCCTCACGTTTTGCTAGTACGTTAAGCATGCTGATAAGCAGCGGTGTACCTTTATTAAATAGCTTACGTATTAGTAGTCAGACCATGGGGAATCAAATATTACGTGAAAAGGCAGAGCAGGCTGCAGTGACAGTAGAAGGCGGTAGCAGCTTACATAGGGCTCTGGATAAAGCCGATGTATTTCCTCCGCTAATGGTGCAAATGGCATCGAGTGGAGAGGCCAATGGGACGTTAGCAGAACAGTTGGATTATTCTGCAAAAAGTCAGCAGCGAGATTTAGATTTGCAAATATCTACGGCATTAACTATTGTTGAGCCCGTCACGATTGTTTTCATGGGTACTGTTATTGGTTTTATCATGTTTGCGATTATTATTCCCATTGTCAATATGAGCGATCTAGCTTAAGTGGTTAATGTTTTATTTTACAAGAAGAGATGAGAGAAAATGAATCAAAAAGTAAAAAGCTGTCATTATAATCATCAATCTGGTTTTAGTTTTATTGAGATTATGGTGGTGTTAATTATTATTGGCATTATGGCGGCGGCCGTTGGAGGCAAGTTTTTAGGCAAAGCTGATGAAGCGCGAGTGAAGCAAGCCTTTGCTGATTTTAGTACGATTGAAGGCCAATTGAAGCTCTATCGTTTAGATAATTACCGCTACCCTACTACCGAGCAGGGTTTGCAGGCGTTAGTGGAAAAACCATCTATCGACCCTGTTCCACGCCAATGGCAAAAAGGTGGTTACCTTGAAGCCTTGCCACTTGATCCGTGGGGGAACCCCTACCTTTATAGTGCGCCGGGAGAGAAAGGAGAATACGATATTTATAGTTATGGCGCGGACGGAGTTGCGGGTGGTGCTGAGCAAGATAAAGATATTTATAGTTGGGAACGTTTTGAAGCTAATAAGTAGTACAGGTTAGCTTTAACAATGACGGATAAAGAAAAAGGTTTTACTCTTTTAGAGCTAATGATTGTATTAGTCGTAATGGCTTTTATCAGCGGTGGAGTTGCTATTGTTGTTAGCTCATCCTCATCCGCTGAAAAACGTTTAGATGCAGCGGGCAACAAATTATTCTCACAAATGAACTTTGCTCTTGATGAGGCGCTGATGCAGCGTCGTTTAATTGGTTTGCGAGTAGATAGTAATGAGGGCCAGTCATCGTATAGTTGGCACGCATATGAAAATACTCGCTGGCAGCCTTTAAGCGAGCCGTTGACTGAGCAAATATTAGCTGTAGATATGAGTGTCGAAGTTTCAGTAGATGATGAACTGCTAGAGGCTCTATTAGAGGATAGTCTAAATAATTTAGGCGAAGAAGAGCTTATCCCTCCAGCCATTCTTTTTTACCCTAATAGTGATATATCCGATTTTGAGTTAGCGCTAGTGATTAAGGACGATGCAGAAGAACAATATCGCTTCCGTATTTATATTGATGACATGGGCCAATTAACCAATTCTGTTGCTGAAAGCAATATTGCAAATAGTGCACAGTAATCGTCTTGTATGGATAAATAATATGCGAACGTTTGTCGGTTTACGTAAAGTTAATGAGCAAGGCTTTACTTTAATTGAAGTGTTAGTGGCGACAGCGGTCGTTGCTTTTACGATTCCAGCATTAATGTTGTTAATGATGAAGCAGGCAGATAATGCTGGCACTCTACGGGATAAAGCCATTGCAACATGGATTGCTGGAAATACCCTCACGCGTTTTCGTCTCGAACGCCAGTTAAATAAGTCGACATTACGTAGTACTTTAGATGAAAAAGTCGAGATGGCAGGTACCGAATGGTGGGTGTCAACGGAGCCGGAGGAAACGCAGTTAGGTGCATTGTTGCGTTATCGTACCAGTGTTGGTTTAGAGGAAGATAGTCCCTTAGCCACACTAGATACTTTTATACATTAAGGTGATGATGAAGCGACACCTAGGCTTTACTTTAATCGAAATGTTAGTTGCCTTAGCGATTGGAGCAGGGATTTCTTTAATGGCTTACCAAGCCTTGTCTGGGTCTATTCAAATTGAGCAGCGGGTTAATATACTAAGTCAGAAAACTAATGATATTCAGCGAATCTGGGAATATTTTGCGGATGATTTGCAGCACGCAGTTGCGCGTCCGTGGACAGACAGTCTGGGCAGTACACAGCCCGCTATGTTGGGTTTACTTGGCGATAGACAGTCACAAAGTAGTAGCGCATCACTTGGGGAGGACAGCCATCTGTTGCGTTTTGTTCGTAGTGGTGAGAATAATTTTTTACAGCAACCGCGCAGTAATTTACAGTTGGCCGCTTATCGTATGACGATAGACGATAGTGTCGAAGTAGAAAATGGCAGGATTAGTTTATGGCGTGATTACTGGCGGCAGATTGATAGTGCTAGCGAGCCTAAAATTAAAAGCCGTCGTTTAATTAATAATATTAAAAATATTAGTTTTCGTTATTTGTCGCGCAATAGTAAAACTACCGAAGATCAAGCATGGATTCCCGGTTGGCCAGAGTCTGCCGAACAACGTGACCAGTTACCTATTGCGGTAGAAATCACTATAGATATTGCGGGCATAGGCGAGGTGAAACGCTGGTTTCCACTAGCCCATACAGACGATTAGGCTTGTCATGAAACAGAAAATGAAACAAAAAAAGACATTGTATGGTCAGCAAGGCACAGTGTTGGTGATAGCCGTATTTATTGCCAGTGTTATTATCGCTATAGCGGCTCGTTTTACCAGTGGTTTTCAGTTGTCTGTGGCACGCACAGAGCAAAGTATTGTTAATGCTCAACTACAGCAATTTTTGTATAGTATCGAAGATTTTTCTAGCTGGGTGTTAATAGAGGATGCAGAAGCGGATGATGCTGATGGGAATTATATAAAAAATGGAGTTTATGCGAGTTATGATCATCTGCAGGAAAGGTGGGCAACGTCTATAGATGTGCCTATTGACGACGCTAAAATTGAGGCCAGTTTAGAAGACGCACTCAGCCGTTTCAACCTTAATCAATTGCAGGGCCGTCCCTCACCTTATAGTGTTAACGGCTTATTTGTAGAGCGTTACACCACGGCACAACAACGCTTTATACGCTTACTGCAGACTCATCCAGATGGTATAGATGTGTCTTTAGCTGAAGAAATCATGCAGGCGGTGATTGATTGGGTGGATCCCGATAGTGCGCCAACAGGTCAAGGCGGAGCAGAAAATAATTATTATGAATCTTTAGACCCATCGTATCGCGCGGCTAATAGGTTTTTTATTAGCGTGACTGAATTACGCCAAGTAAAAGGTATCACAAATGAGATTTATTCTTATATGGAGCCATTGTTGATTGCTTTGCCAAATGCAGAAGGCTTTAATATTAATACAGCATCGCTAGCGCTGATTCGTAGTTTAAATCAGCCAAATGTAGAAACACCGTTAACAGAGCAGGATGCGGTGATGTTGGTGAGTAACAGACCCTTAATGACAGTCGTGGGCAGTACTAGTGATCTGGACGAACCACCATTAACGGAGGCTTATGAATCGGTAGAGGATTTTTTAACGAGTAATGAAGCTAGTCAGGTTTTTGGTGGGGACCCTATATTTTGGCCATCGGTCAATGGTTTAAGAACGGGGAGTGAATACTTCATATTAACGGCTAAGGTGAGTATGCTAGATTATCAGCGTAGTCAAATTAGTATAATAAAACGCGAATCAACCACTGATAGCGCAAAGAGTGTAAAGACCAAAGTTATTCGTCGTACACGTGAGCAATTATAGATATTGAACGGTATAAATGAACAACAACTAAAACGAGATATTTTTTTGGCTGGCTAGGCGCTCAATGTAGGTGATAGTTATTCTATTGACCAATTGAGGAAAGCTTCCGCATCCTGCTCACGCCACTTACCTACCTCCCTGTAGGTATCGATGTCAGACAGAAAAATAGACGCTTTTTGTGTCCATTTATATCGTTAAATGTCTATACAATAAATGTCTATACAATAAAGGTTTAAACGATTGAGTAAGTACACTTATATAGAATATTTAATGCCTCAGTCCATAGATAAGATGGGTGTTGACGTTAATGCTAACAAGGGAGCGTTAGAAGAAACGCAACTGCTTAGCTTTCGTTGGTGTGCGGTAGATACCGGCTTATATAAAGAGTTATGCTTGGAGAGCGCTCAATACGGTAATGAGCAACAACTAATGGAGTGGCTCTTAGGCGAAAATAATCCTATCGTATTGGTCATTCCAGGAGAAAAAGTAGTTGCTCAACAGGTAGCTTACGATGAAAAGTCCAAACGTCATTTTTCTAAAATGTTACCTTACGAAATGGAAGAAAATATAATTGATGATGTTGAAGGCTTACATTTTTCAGTCGGTGAAACCGGTTCTTCTAAAGCGAGTGTTGCTCATATTGATCGACAATGGTTTGAAGAATTACGGCGCCCATTTTTAGACTCGGACTTTTCTATTAGTTCTTGTATTACCAACTTTCAGACTTTAAAGGTCAACGAAAACGAAACCATCTTTTGGTTTAATGGAGATCGTTTGTTAGTGCACTCTAGCGAAGGCGTGGGCTTCTCTACTGAGAAAAATTTAGCCCCAGCGCTGTTGGCTAGTTTTTTGTCCGACCTGACAGAAAACAACCCTCAATTGAGAGTTTATCTCGGCGATCAATTAATTGACGGGGGGAATGATGCCGGCGAGGAAAGTAAACCTCAAAAAACACAGGAAGATATTGAACTGTTGTTTAATGGTTTAGCACCTGCAGCAGAGCTAAGTATTCACTCGGGGATGCCGCCCCTTTCGCTTGATAATGTCCAGGCAATTAATTTTTGTGCCGGTCGTTACGCGAATAAACCGTCTGTATCACGGCAGCTTAAAGAATTTCGTTTATTGGGTTTGTTGGCGGTAGTGACCGTATTAGCGTTTATTATCATTAATTTTATTGATATATACGCTTCACAAATTAAAAGTCAAAAACTGCAAGAGGAAATAGAGTCGGCAGCTAGGGTTATTATCCCTCAGGGCAATATACAGGTTAACCCTCTTCGACAATTGACGAATAAGTTAGGCCAAACAGAATCAAAAGGTGTCGAACCCAGTCAGGCAGTTTATTTGTTGTCGATGGTTGCGCCCATTCTTCGAGCTTTAGATATCGATTTGTCTGCACTAAACTATAGTAATAAAGAAAAATCATTACGTCTGAACGTGCAAGCTAGCTCATTCAATTTGGTGGAAAAGTTGCGTGCTGACATTGATGCTAAGGGATTGTTTGTAGAGCTGTTAAGTTCAAATGCGATAGATGATAAATTTCAAGCGCGATTACGCGTTAGTTTGGAGAAACGTTAATGTCGATGATGACAGAGCTGCAAGATAACTGGCATGAGCGACCACCAGGAGAAAAGCGTATTTTGTTGCTACTGGGGGCGTCAGTAGTGTGCTTGCTATTTTATCTGTTGGTTTTAGACCCTATGGTGACATGGAAAGAGCAGGAGCATAAAAAATTATCGGCAAAGAATCGGATTCATTTACAAGTGGAACGTCTTGTTAATCGCTATCAGCAGCAGCAGCAACAATCTTCTGACGATAAGGAGATTAAAGGTTTGGCTGGCGTGATTGATAAGAGCTTGCAAGCTAATGGTTTGACTATGCGAGGCTTCCAACCGGGCCAAAAGAACGATGCACGGCTGCGGTTAAGTAATGTAGCTTATACCGACTTGGCTCAATGGCTATATGACGTAGAATATCAATATAATATGATTATAGAAGAACTTTCTATCTCGCAAGCAAAGACACCAGGTTTGCTAATGGCGAATATACGAGTAAGAAAACATTAGGACAAATGTGTTTTTTCTATATTCATTGAAGAATTTTATTTTACCTTGAATGTACTGATTTTATGGTTTTTTATAGTTATTAATAGTGATTCTTTATCATAATTAATACCTAATATCGCATTATCGTGTTGCCTGATATATTGAGTGTCTTCTAGTGAGAGCGATAGCGTAACGCCTTTATTATAAGGTACAAAAAAAGCGCCTTTAGCAACTAGGATCTTTCTGCCGCCCACAATAATCGACGCTTGATTGATCAATAGGTTGTCTTTATTGATAGTGCGAAATTGCAGTTTATAACCTTCGGCAAGGGGTTGGACTATCAATGGTTTATTCAGTGCCCTATCGGCTTCGTTACTTGAGATGTTAGTGAAGCTGGCACGCATACTAATAGAGGCCGTTTTGTTGGAAAAATAAAGAGTTGATTCTTGATGGAAGGCAACATCTTTTTCAACCGCTTCTGTGGTCGACGGTGTATGTACACAACCAGTCAGCGTCAGGGTCAATAGGCATAGGCTAACAATAATAGTGTGGCGCAGTACGTAATAACGGCTCATAAGCTCTAGAATACTCTAATGTTTTCAATATTGTAGCGGGAGCTGCAGCAAAAACATAGGAAAGTATATGCTCAGGGTCTTCTTTTGCTAAGCTTAGTCTCTGTAGTCAATACCGTTCGGCTTTGACTTTTTAACCCGAGTGGTACGTAAGGCGAGTACTAATGAAGCAGTATGAGCAGATTAGATGGCAAATAAACTCATTCGATACCTTGTCGGCCCATACATTGTTTCATATGTTACAACTGCGGCAAGATGTTTTTGTAGTCGAGCAAGCCTGTATTTACAATGATATTGATGAAAAGGATAAGCGGGCAACACATGTAGTAGGCTGGGACGATAGCCAGAAAACCCTATGCGCCTGCCTTCGCATTATGTACTCGCAAGAAAATACACCGACAATATCTATCGGCCGTGTCGTGGTGGCGAAAGTCTATCGCCGTGAGGGTGTAGGCAAAAAACTGATGCAAATAGCTCTAGAGAATATTCGGCAAGTAGCCGCCCAGTCACTTATTGCCCCGCCAGTCATCACGATATCGGCCCAGCAACAGTTAACGAAATTTTACACAAGTATGGGGTTTGTCATCGACTCTCCACCTTATGACGAGGACGGTATTCTTCATGTGCGAATGGTGCTCAACCACCAAGTGCATTTTCAATAAAGCGCGAGGAATCGTCATAAGGAGTATTACGTGCGCCATCAACGTTTGTCATCTTGTCGTTTTCACACTACAATGCATTTATGAATAGCAAAACACACGCACAAGCCATTATTATCACCGCAGCGATTATTATCGCTGCGGGGTGAATTAGTTGCGCAATGCTTATGCTGCTAATAAACCCTCGTACTGAAAAGTCCGGGGGTTTTTTGTTTTTTGGGAGAGCATAAGTTAGCGGTCATAATGGGAAATGAGAAGTTACAGATTGGTAGCGCATACAGAGAAATAAAATGATACAGGCATTATTGAAGAAGTTTTCCAAAAAGAAAAAGGCTAGTGGTTTAAGTTCTGAGGGTTATGTAAAGGCTATTAAGAAGGCCAATATGGACCCGTTGGCTAAGGTCACCGATGTGAGTTGTGTTACGCAGGTGGGCGCTAAATATGACTGTACTATGTGGTTAAAGCGTGAAGATCAGCAGCCAGTGTATTCGTTTAAGTTACGCGGAGCATTTAACAAGTTGCAAACCTTACCTAAGCATTCTCAAGTAGTAACAGCTTCGGCGGGTAATCATGCGCAAGGCTTGGCGTACAGTGCGACCTACTTAGGGCACAGCGCACGTATTGTGATGCCGAGTACCACGCCACAAATTAAAATAGATGCCGTCAAAGGGTTTGGCGGAGAAGTTATTATTCATGGTAATAACTTTGATACTGCTAATACTTACGCTCTCGATTTGGCCAAAAAGGAGTGCGCTGTATTTGTGCCCCCATTTGATGATGAGGACGTCATTATTGGGCAGGGAACGGTTGCCCGAGAATTGCTAGAGCAGCTGCCGAACCTTGATGTGGTCTTTATCCCTGTTGGCGGTGGCGGCTTAATGGCGGGGATGTCGGTGTATATCAAAACTATCAACCCTTACATTAAAGTGATAGCGGTCGAAGCAGAAGATAGTGCGTGTTTTGCAGCGGCAATGGAAGCTAAAGAACCGGTCGATTTAGATTATGTGGGGAGCTTTGCCGATGGTGTGGCTGTTAAGCGCATTGGTAAAGAAACCTTTCGCGTGGCGTCTCAGCACTGTGATGGTGTAGTGACGGTGTCGAGTGACGAAATCTGTGCAGCTATGCAAGATATTTTTGTGTCTATGCGGGCGATTTCCGAGCCATCGGGCGCGTTGTCATTAGCGGGTATGAAAAAATGGTGCGAGACGAATTCGGCTACAGGTTTACAGTTAGCGGGTGTGTTGTCTGGCGCTAATTTAAATTTTAATACCTTACGTTATGTAGCGGAACGTACTGCCTTAGGACAAAAAAATGAAGCCTTGTTGGCGGTCACACTGCCGGAAGAAAAAGGCAGTTTTAAAGCGTTTTGTAAGGCCTTAAGTGGGCGACCGATTACTGAATTCAATTATCGTTATTCCCATGATAAAACGGCTGAGATTTTTGTAGGAGTGGGTTTACGTAACGGTGATGAAGAATTGCAACAGCTTAAGTCTCACTTGGGTGAATGTGGTTATGGTTTTAGCGATATTTCTGATAACGAATTAGCTAAGTTGCATATTCGTTATATGGTGGGTGGCCAACCGGGGACGGCTATTAACGAGCGTTTGTTTCGTTTCGACTTTCCAGAATACCCGGGTGCTCTGCTGCGCTTTTTAGAAACATTGGGTGCAAAGTGGAATATTAGTTTGTTTCATTATCGTAACCAAGGTGCAGCCATAGGCAACGTATTGGCAGGCATAGAGGTGCCAGAGCAAGACGCAGATGAGTTCTTAGAACATCTCGAACAATTAAATTATCAATTCACAGAAGAAACCGATAACCTGTGTTATCAACGTTTCTTGCGCTAGTTTTTACGGTATGACGACGCTCACTTTTTAGGGTAGTAGTAATTTCTTATGAAAATTCTTGGAGATAGTCAAATATTATTATTTGAAGAATTATTTTCCAGTCTTGGACAAACCGCCATATATTCTGGGCGCAATCTAAGCGCGGCTGAGCTAGAAGGTGTTGATGCGTTGATAACGCGTTCAACCTTGAATGTTGATCAAGCGTTGTTGAATGGTTCTAGTGTTAAATTTGTGGGGACTTGTACCATAGGCACCGATCACCTTGATCTTGATTACTTGCAGAGTCAGTCAATTAGGTGGACGAATGCGGCTGCTTGTAATGCGAATGCCGTGGTGCAATATGTATTGAGTGCTATGGCGCAATTAGCGCCGGAATGGATGCAGTCAACGGTCGGCATTATTGGTTGTGGCAATGTGGGAGGGCGAGTGTATCGTCGTTTAAAAGCCTTAGGTGTTAATTGCCATGTGTATGACCCTTTTTTATCGGCGCAAGACAACCCTGATTTGGTGTCTCTCGACGACCTGTTGCAAGCCGATATTATTACCTCTCATGCACCATTAACGACGACAGGCGAATTTCCCACTTATCATCTTGTAGGTGAACACGAGTTAAGCCAGTTGCGACCTAATGCGTTATTGATTAGTGCCGGGCGTGGTGCGGTGATTGATAACCAAGCATTGCTTAACCGTCTGATTCAGAAAAAAGATATCTGTGTTGTTTTAGATGTATGGGACAACGAACCGGATATTTCTGCCGAATTATTATCTTTAGTCGATATCGCCACACCACATATTGCTGGACATAGTTTAGAAGGAAAAGAGCAGGGTACGGTGATGGTGTTTCAGCAGTTGTGTGATTCTATTGGAGTAACCCCCAGCGTAGACGTATCGACCATCGTCAATACGGAGACAGCATTTCTGCCAGAATTACGGCCAAAGATAGTTCCAAGGATAGAACCAAAGATAGAACCAAAAATAGTGCCAGCGATAACGCTTGAGGAAAGTGCGTCATCGGTGGCTATTTTAAATGCGGTTTTATTGGCGGCTTACCCCATTATGGAAGATGATGCGCGTTTACGTGAATGGAAAAGCAGCGGCCAAGCCATGGCAGTGTATTTTGATCGTATGAGAAAAGAGTACCCAGTGCGCCGAGAATACTCTCATTTTATATTCCCCGATGTGGCTCAGTGTTCGCCGATTGCTGATTGGCTAGCGTTGCTTGGCGCAAAACAGTAAACAGATATGCGGTGCGCATACGCACCCTACAGTTAAAAAAGTGACGCACAAACTAGCAGCCTGTCCGAGAATAGGGGATGCAGCGAGGGAAGCGATTCTGAGTCAGTTTTTTTCATGATTTAAGGGCAATAGTGGTGCTATTAGCCAAAAGTAAGCGCCATTAAACGACGAAACTCAAGAGGAAATCTGGCCAAAACTCGCTTTTCCGCAGTAGCTCTTCTATTCTCGGACAGCCTCCTAGAGGCTCATCAACAGAATAGCTTCGCTCCCACCACATGAATTATCTTAGGTTTTTTGCATGTTAACAATTGGTTTAGTGATCAACCCTTACGCCGGTATTGGCGGGCCAATGGCTTTAAAAGGTAGCGATAATATTGATATCAATACTGTTTTGTCCCAAGGAGGGCAGCGCCTGTCTTCTCAGCGGGTAGCAGTTACCTTGGAACGGCTAGGTAAAAAGGCGAGCGATATTCGCTGGCTGGCAGCGCCATCACTGATGGGTGAGAACCTATTGAGAGAACATGGGTTCGCGGTAAAAGTAGTCGGCGAAATAGCTGATAAACATAATGTATCACATACTACGGCAGAAGATACCGAGCGTGTAATAACACAACTGATTCATGAAGGTATAGACCTGTTGTTATTTGCTGGCGGCGACGGTACAGCACGTAATGTGGTGAATGTCTGTCAATCGAGTAGCAACGAAGAACTTTTAGTTTTAGGCATCCCTGCCGGAGTCAAAATGCACTCGGGCGTTTATGCTGTCTCGCCCCAAGCAGCGGCAGAGGTATTGCACTTGTTAATCGATAACGACGTGGTATCAACAGGCGCTCAAGAGGTACGCGATATCGACGAAGAAGCCTTGCGCGCGGGCAAGTTGAATTCTCGTTATTATGGTGAGCTACGCGTGCCCAACGATCAGCGTTATGTGCAGCAAGTGAAGAATGCCGGTCGCCAAAACGAAGATGAAATTCAACTGGAAATAGCGGCAGGTATTGTCGATGATATGGACAATGAAACGCTTTATATTATCGGCTGCGGAACAACACCCAAAGCGATTATGGATGAACTGCACTTGCCGAATACCTTGCTGGGTATCGATGTTGTATTGGGACGAGATGTCATTGCAATGGATATAACTGCGCCCCAGCTAGAGGCCTTGTTGCTAGAACAATACCCTCATCACCCCGTCAAGCTGCTTATTACTGCTATTGGTGGGCAAGGGCATATTATTGGTCGTGGTAATCAGCAGGTCAGCGCCAAGGTGTTGCGGCGTGTTACCAAGCAAAACACTATTGTCCTTATCACTCCGAGCAAGCTAGCAGAGCTAGAGCATCGCCCTTTGTTAATGGATAGTGGTGATGTGGCGTTGGATAGTGAATGGTCGGGGTTAACGACGGTACACACGGGTTACCAGCAAACGGCGGTGTATCCCCTCAATAGAGGCGAGTAATAACTACCAAGCTTATCCTCTTATTTCCGTCGTGCTTATAATCATTGGGCTTATAAAAGCGACGATCTGACTCGACTAAATCTCCACTTTAGCGTATCTTAGCGTTTTATTATTGCTGCTGTTTTAATGCAATATCTCCAAGATAACGAATGACTGAGTAAGTGATATACCCATTATGAATCCAAATTATCTCGATTTTGAACAACCTATTGCCGAACTCGAAGGCAAAATCGAAGAGTTGCAGCTGGTCGGTAATGATAACGACCTCAACATCACAGAAGAAATTGGTAAGTTGCGTGAAAAAAGCACAAAACTTACAGAAAGCATCTACTCTAATCTGAGTGCTTGGGATGTGGTAAAAGTGGCTCGCCACCCGCAACGTCCTTATACAACTGATTATATTAAACGTGTTTTTACCGACTGGGATGAGTTGCATGGAGATAGACACTTTGGTGACGATCATGCGATTGTCGGTGGTGTTGCTCGATTAGACGGCAAACCGGTAATGGTTATTGGCGAAGAAAAAGGCCGCAGCGTTAGCGATAAAGTGAGACGCAACTTTGGTATGCCAAAGCCAGAAGGTTATCGTAAAGCCTTACGGTTAATGGAAATGGCTGAGCGTTTCAAAATGCCAGTGCTAACCCTTATCGACACCCCAGGAGCATATCCTGGGATTGATAGTGAAGAGCGCGGTATTAGTGAAGCAATCGCACAAAATTTAGCAGTGATGTCTCGGTTACGTACGCCGATTATTTGTACTGTGATTGGTGAAGGATCATCGGGTGGCGCATTAGCCATCGGAGTAGGTGACCAGCTGAATATGTTGCAGTATTCGACATACTTTGTTATTTCTCCGGAAGGTTGCGCCAATATTATTTGGAAGACGGTTGATAAAGCGCCATTGGCTGCCGAGGCTATGGGCGTTACATCAACGGTATTAGAAGAGTTGGGTATTGTAGACGAAACCATCCCGGAGCCATTAGGCGGGGCGCATCGTAATATTGATGAAATGGCGTTAAGCCTGCAGGGTCGCTTAATTGCTCAGGTAGATGAGCTAATGGCACAGCCCCTTGATGAATTACTAGAAAAACGTTATCAACGTTTAATGAGCTACGGTAACTAATACCCAGCTTGTTAACGATAAAAAAAGCGCTCATGAGCGCTTTTTTTATGCCTGTTTTTTGTCTGCTGCCTTTTCTTGTTTGACGATTATTACCTCCCATCTACCGAGTCGTAGCAGTGCCACTCAGTAAACGATCGTATTTTTTACTTAAGAACTCATAAAATTGTTCGCGTAATAAATTAATATCTTTTTTCATCGCAATAATCGTCTCGTCTTTCATGTCCGTTCTGCCGACATACACTTGTCGCCTAAAGTTAGCAATTTTCGCCGCGTATAAACGCAAGGTTTTCTCTAAGGCTTTTTCGCCTAACATTAATAACTTCGATTCGGCGTCAGATAGTTTTTTAAATTCCCTAACCAGCTCGTGATTCACTACCTCTAATTCTTTTTTGCGTGCTTCTGGCCAGTGGCTGCCATGGTGAACTGACTCAATCACCAACGCCGAATATTTGGCGAATACATGGCTAAGGTTGCCCACATCGGTAGATATACCTTCCAGTATCATCAAGCGTCGTTGATCGGGGTGGTAGGTGGTTTTTTGCGAAGATTGCCGCTTGCTCATTATAAACATCATCAATATCACGCTGACTAAAGCACCAATACCAATTTTGGCGGAAGTGTCGAAAAGTTGCCATAAAACCTGTGTATCCATCATTGAACCTCTATATTACCGACAAGAGTCAGTCAGAAAATTGTCGTTTAGCTGATGTTAGCCGTGTTTGGTAATATATTTAGCAAGTACTAGGCCAGTTATCCCTGCTATCTGTCTCTACCGTAGGTATATCTATAACTGTAAAGATGGCAGCAAAGAATATACGACTATTACTGCTATTCAGCGGCTTTGGTGTGTAGAAAATGGGGAGTAAATTGAGAGTGTCTGACCACTTTAACCTAAATGCCGCAGTTTAATTGTTGCGACGGGTTTTTGTTTCTCGGCAACTGCTCCTGCGTTGCTCTGCTAAGTTACATCCGTGTAAATAAGGGTGGCTAAGGTGCAGAATATAAAGTGATTTTTTGCTTTTTTCGGCTTTTCGTAGCCACCCTACGGGTGTAGCCTAAAAAAATGAAAACGCTTTAGGTTCCGCATCTTAGACAGTCACAGTAGGTTCAACTGCGGTATTTAGGTTTAACGAAATGGGGCTCTGAGGACTTAAGATCCCGCCAATTTAACCGTATATCCCATGGGTTCTAATAAGGTTTTTAATTTATCCCGTTGATCGCTTTGTATTTCTATAACGCCTGCTTTGGCGCTGCCACCCACCCCCATTTTTTGTTTCAGGGTTTTGGCAAGAGACTTGAGTGCTTTTTCATCTATCCCTAGGCCTTTAATAACGCTAACGCCGTTACCTTTACGTCCTTTTGTTTCGCGATGTATGCGTACGATGCCGTCGTCAGATGAGGATAACGTAGACGATGTTTTATCTTCTGCTACACGCCCGGTCTCGGTAGAGTAAACAAGTTGGCTATTTTTTTTCATGATTTTTTCCATGGCTTTTTCATGACATGATCCAGTGGGTAGATGTCAATCGTGTAGAGTAAGATTGAAGACGCAAAGCGCATTATAAAATTAATGCTCCTGTGATGCTATCAAAGCTCGGGGGTGTTTATGCTTCAGTCTGATGTACTTTGATGTGCCGCTATCAGCTACAATGCGTTATTCATTTACAGTTAAGTTCGGCAGCACGTTTATCGGAGATAAGTGGTTTTGTCTAAACATGAAGGAACAACTACAGTGAACGAGTCTTCACTAGTCAAGGGCGAGCCCCAAATCGAAGAAGATATAACGTTTAAGCAGCGGGTGTATACCATTATTTTTGGTACCGATACTCCAGCAGGTAAGTCATTCGATTTGGTGCTGATTTACACTATTTTACTGAGTGTGATTATTGTTATTCTCGATTCGATTAGCCTGTTTGCAGTGTCTTATGGTGATTACTTAGATGTTCTAGAATGGGTGTTGACGATT
>JBLHVX010000014.1:0-18688 GCA_047628835.1 Granulosicoccus sp. | reverse complement strand
GCCTCGCTACGACCCCCTAAGTCCGACAGGCTCCTAGGTGATTTGGTGAGGCCTGTAGGTACATATATAAGTCTATATATCATGCAGATCATACTATTAAATTGGATGAAGGCTTTGGTTTTGGATTTTTTGCCGATATATTTAGCACACTAAATTTAAAAGGTGCCTTGTCTTTCATAGAGAAGGATAAGGCAAAACACTTAACACCCTATTCCGTCTTCAATATTAGTCAACAATCTCTTTGCCTTCACCGCCAAACGTGTGGCGACATAGCCGATAACTAAAGCAATAACGGCGCCTTCTGCAACAAACCAGAACGGTGAAGTCATCAGGCCATTATTACCAAAAACAGCCATCGTCATGGCGGACATGACATCATAAGCAAAAAAGGTTAACACAAGGTTCATCCAGGCCCCGATTAAGGGTGCTCTACACCACCAAGGCATGGGTAATTGTAAAATGGGGTGGTAAGTAAAAACGCCAAACACGCCAATTATTGCACCTACGGTGGGGTACCATAGTAAAATCCCCCAGCGAGTAAGGGAGCTTACTTCGGGCAAAAAATACGGTAAGCAAATAAAGCCGGTTAAACCAAAAATAAAACCGATACCTTTGCCGATGGCAATGCTCCAGTTGTTAATGACATAAAAGATTAGTATAAAGAACTGAGAGGGTATAGGTTTGACGTAAATCAAATGGTAGAGAAGTGAGCGGTATCGCAACGAACGATATACATGTCCGTATACGATAGGTGAGCGCTTAGAGGGCGTCTTTTGAGGCGAGGTGTTACTGGCTCGCCCCCGTTGCAAATTTATTTAGAGCCCCAGATATTTTTGCAAAAATAGAGTCGCAACCTTCTACACTGTGACGTTGTTTAAGGTATTGAGGTTCGTTATATCCTAGCCAAGTTTTGCCTTTGCTATCCTCCCAAATCAACATTTTTTGTGGTAAATCGATGGCAATGGACTGCGCGCATTGCATCAGCGGCGTTCCCACTTTGGGGTTGCCAAAAATCACCAGCTCGGTAGGTCGTAGACTATCACCGGCTTTCTTTGCGCCAGCGCTGTGATCTATTCGTGCAAATACAGTCATGCCTTTTTGAGTTAACAAGGCTTCTAGCTTATCTGCGGTATCAGTAACGGTATGTTGGCTTTCTATCATAATCAAGCCATGACTATCCGCTATGACGATACTGGAAGCCGATATAAAGAAGATGGCCGTCATTGTTTTAAACACTGTCATTATTTGTTGCATATCGTTAACCTTTTTAGCCTGTGGGTGTAGCAAGTGAAAGCTCGCCTTAATAAAATAATTAAAAACAGTATAAAAATAACATAGATACGCGATAAAACAAATACAGAAAAAATAATCACTATTGAAATGAGCCGAAACGTTACGTTGTAGAGTCGAAGATTGTGGTGTTACAAGGATTGGGTCCGTCAACAGTGCCTAGGAGCCTGTCGGACTTAGGAAGAATCTACTGCGGCAGCAAGAAATCGGTGCCTTTTCCCGATCATTTTCGTAGAATAGGCTCACTATTCGCCTCAAATGATCGAAAAAATGCCCTCGATCTCTCTCTGCCTCGCTACGACCCCCTAAGTCCGACAGGCTCCTAGTATAGAAGTAGTCGATGTAGAGGTGTAAGATGCCATACGCTTCATCTTCGACGTTTCCGGATCCCAACGGCGTAAAAAATTTATTAAATTAAGGTGTTAAGTCGGACCTTAATTTAGGAGAAGTATGTACAGCTCTGTTGTTGATAAAATGGTTGTCCGCATAGGTTGCGGTCTTTTATTGTTGATCATAAGTCAGTTCGTATGTGCAGAAAATAAAGATAATGACGAAGCCGCGTTAATAAAGAATGACTCTAAAGGCGCATTTTCGTTTGCCATCGAAAATGACTTGTTTGGTGGCGGTACCGACCGCCACTATACCAATGGTTTTCAAATGGCTTATGTGAGTGATGTGTGCCATCCAGAGTGGATTGATACGGTGGCGTCATTTGTGGCTCTTTATCACTCTTCGGATAACGTGCGTTTTGGTATTGCTTTTGGGCAATCTATTTTCACACCCGATAATATTAGCGAGGCAGCGTTTATCGCTAACGATCGTCCTTATGCAGGTTGGCTATACACGACTTTTTCTTTAACGAGCGATGCACGTGTTGTGGGTGCCGGTGAAGATAATTCGAATTCACGTTATGCCAATGCACTAGATATTACGGTAGGAGTGGTTGGCCCTTCCGCTTTAGCAGAGCAAACGCAAACTCAATTTCATGAGTGGGTAGATACCACAATGCCACGCGGCTGGGATAATCAGCTAAAAGATGAGTTTGGTTTAAACATTACCTAGACCCGCTTGTGGCAATACGAGCTTAGCCACTATATAGATATTACACCTCAAGCTGGATTTAGCTTAGGCAATGTCTAGACCTTCGCAAACACCGGAGTGATGTTTCGTTTGGGTAATTCATTAGGCAATGATTTCGGCCCACCGTTAATTCGCCCTAGCGCAGTAGGGACAAGTTACTTTACACCCAAAGAATCGATCGAGTGGTATGTATTTGCGGGTGTGAGCGGCCGCTATGTTGAACGAGATATTTTCCTTGATGGCAATTCGAACAAAGATAGCCATAGTGTTGAGAAAAAATATTGGGTCGGTGATATTCAAGTGGGAGCGGTAGTGAATGTGGGAGATGTACAGTTTGGACTCACACAAATTTATCGCAGCCGAGAGTTCACCCGGCAAAAAGAGCCGAACCGTTTTGGCGCTGAATGTGGTTTGGCGTTATTGATCTCAAATGCGTTGAATAAGATTGGAGGTGACACCGATGTATAGCGTGCCATATTTTTTGTTGGTGAGAATGTAGACGTTGGGTTGTTTCATTATTCGTCCTTGAATAATTTCCGATGCGGTGTTTTAAGATGCCGGATCGAGTCCGGCATGACGATGAAATGATGTTAGTTACAAGTTACAAGCCACTCATCCGTCATTCCGGCGAATGCCGGAATCCATTATCTGCGCACGTAACAGTGGCCCACGTATAGATGTTTTTTATCAGGCCTTGCGTATTTTTGTTATTACAATAAAAACTGATATAAGTCATTCCATCCTGAATTTTTTTCTTCTATTAATGCAATTTTCCATTCGCGTTTCCAGTTTTTCAATTGTTTTTCACGGCTAATAGCAGAATACATATCTTGATGGCATTCGTACCAAACAAGATGATGCAGCTTATATTTTTTAGTAAAGCCAGGGACGAAATTATTTTTATGTTGCCAAATACGTTGAGTAATATTGGATGTGACACCGATGTATAGCGTGCCATATTTTTTGTTGGTGAGAATGTAGACGTTGGGTTGTTTCATTATTCGTCCTTGAATAATTTACGGTGCGGTGTTTTAAGATGCCGGATCGAGTCCGGCATGACTGTGAGATGATATTAGTTGCAAGTTGCAAGTTGCAAGTTGCAAGTCGCAAATCACTCATCACCCATCCGTCATTCCGGCGAACGCCGGAATCCATTATCAATCTCGAAACGATATAAGATAAAACGCTTAAATATTCCTACCTAGCGACGTGCCAGTAGAACGTAAATCATCACAAGCCTGAATAATGCGATCGGCCATATTACGTTCGGCTTTTTTACCGTAGGCACGTGGGTCGTAGACTTTTTTGTTGCCTACCTCACCTTCAATTTTTAGCATGCCATCGTAGTTTTTCAGGACGTGGTCAATTATCGGGCGTGTGTAAGCGTATTGGGTGTCGGTGTCGATATTCATTTTGATGACCCCGTATTCTAATGTTTCATGAATTTCGTGTAAATCTGAACCAGAACCACCATGAAACACTAAGTCTAAATTCGCGTCTTCGCCAAGGGCGTTAACAACCGCTGTTTGGCCATCTTTTAAAATGGTTGGTGTTAGTTTTACATTGCCAGGCTTGTAAACGCCGTGAACGTTGCCGAAGGTGGCTGCCAACATAAAGCGGCCCATCGAGCCGATTTCTTTTGCTGCCATCACCATGTCTTCGGGTGTGGTGTACAGTTTGTCTGCGGCGACATTAGAGGTGTCGTGACCGTCTTCTTCGCCGCCGACAATGCCGGTTTCGATTTCTAAAATAATATCATTAGCGACACACTCAGACATAATGCGTTTTGATGCAGCGATATTTTCATCCATTGGCAATGCCGAACCATCGTACATATGCGAATTAAATAAATTAGGTAAGCCAGCCGCGCGGCGCTTTTTCGTTTCCGCAATCAGCGGCATTAAAAATGAATCAACATATTCTGGATGGCAATGATCGGTGTGTAGTGCGATATTTACATCGTACTCTTCTGCCATTAAATGAGTGTAAACGGCTAGGGCGATACCGCCTTTGACCATAGAGCCAACGCCTTGACCTGATGCAAATTTTCCGCCACCGACCGATACTTGAATAATGCCATCTGAATTGGCATCTTTAAATGCAAGTAAAGCGGCATTAATGGTTTCGCTCGAACTGATGTTAATAGCAGGGTAAGCAAATTTATTTTGCTTCGCATTGTCGAGCATTTGGCAGTATTTTTCGTAATTAACGACAGGCATTCTCTTGTCCTTTCGGTGTTTTATATATGTTATATGAAAATTATATAACTGTAATGTAATAATAAATTCCGGCGTCCCTCGGAATGACGAAATTCTTCTTTAGTTAGTTTTTTGCTCTTTCTTCTAATATCGCTACAGCAGGTAATGTTTTACCTTCAACATATTCTAAGAATGCGCCACCGCCGGTCGATATGTAAGATATTTTATCGGCAATATTATATTTATCAACCGCCGCTAAAGTATCACCGCCACCGGCGATAGAAAAGCCTGCGCTATTAGCGATCGCTAGGGCGAGGGATTTTGTGCCTTCGCCAAATTGATCAAATTCAAATACGCCAACAGGGCCATTCCATAAAATAGTTTTTGCGTTTTTAATAATAGCGGCTAATGTCGCCGATGTATTTTTGCCAATATCAAAAATCATATCGTTGTCAGTCACGTCAGCAGCATTTTTTTCTGTGGCGTTAGCAGATTCAGAAAACTCTAGGCCAACAACGACATCGGTGGGTACTGGAATGTGGGTTTTTTCCATTAATGCCTTGGCATTAGGAATTAAGTCTTCCTCGTAAAGGGACTTGCCTACATTTTTACCGCTTGCCGCTAAAAATGTATTCGCAATGCCGCCGCCAACAATAATTTGATCGGCTTTGTCGGCCAGTGTTTCTAGTACGGTGAGTTTGGTCGATACTTTTGAACCGCCAACAATAGCCACTAGCGGACGCTCAGGGTTTGCTAAGGCTTTTTCTAATGCGCTTAGTTCGCCAATTAATAATGGGCCGGCGCAAGCCGTGGGTGCAAACTTAGCCACGCCATGAGTAGATGCTTGAGCGCGGTGTGCGGTACCAAAGGCATCCATCACAAAAATATCGCATAGGCTCGCATAGGTTTTAGCTAAATCTTCAGCATCTTTTTTTTCTCCGATATTAAAACGAACATTTTCTAGTAACACGACATCGCCATTATTAATATCGATACCGTTTTTCCAGTCGTTAATCACCGGCACGATGGTGTTCAGTAACTTACCTAAATGGTTGGCGACAGGTTGTAGAGAAAATTTATCGGTAAATTCACCTTCGGTGGGGCGACCTAAGTGCGACATTACAATGACTTTTGCGCCAGCTTTGCGTGCAAGTTCAATGGTAGGCAGTGCGGCACGAATGCGTGCGTCAGACGATACTTTGCCATCTTTAATGGGCACATTTAAATCTTCACGAATTAATACGCGTTGACCAGCAAGGTCAAGATTGGTCATGGATAATACATTCATCGTGGCGTTTGTCTTCCTATTTTTTTTTAATGCTGATTAGCAAGTTGTTTGACCACGTCGAGCATGCGATTAGCAAAGCCCCATTCGTTGTCAAACCAAGTGAGTACTTTTACCAATGTGCCTTTAGTAACAAGGACACCGTCAAGCAATACAGTGCCGCCTGCCACACGTGTTTGGTGGGCATCGACAATACCGGAGCGAGTGTCGTGGTTAAAATCACATGATGCAAGTGGTTCTTCGGTATAGCCTAAAATGGTAGGCATTTTTTCTGACGCGGTTTTTAAGGCGTTATTAATATCTGTAGTCGTGACCGTTTGGCTCATCACAATAGAAAGATCCATCGCCGATACATTGGCAGTAGGGACGCGCATCGCCTGTGCTTGAAAACGCCCTGCTAACTCGGGCATTAAGCGGTCAATGCCTTTTGCTAAGCCGGTTTCGACGGGAATAATTGACTGGTACGCCCCGCGAGTTTTTCGCAAATCAGTATTGTGATATGCGTCGATAACCGGTTGATCATTCATCGCCGAATGAATGGTGGTGATCACACCGCTTTCTACGCCAAAGGCTTGATTAAGGGCATGAATAACAGGAACAATACAGTTGGTCGTACAAGAGGCGTTAGAAATAATAGTGTGATGCTTTTCTAATGTGTGTTCGTTAATACCGTACACAATCGTGGCATCGACATCGCTCTCGGCAGGTTGAGAAAATAATACTTTCTTAGCCCCTGCAGTGATATGCTGCTGGGCCGTTAGGCGATCACTAAAAGCGCCCGTACATTCTAAAACGACATCAACATTTAATGTGTCCCACGGTAAAGGTGCAATCGTTGCTTCGTGGAAGATGCGAATTTTATCGCCATTGACGCTGAGAATGTCGCCATCTAACGCGACATCACCCGTAAATTTTCCATGAGTAGAATCGTATTTTGTTAAATGAGCAATCGTTTTACTGTCTGCCAATTCGTTAATGGCGACAATGGAGATGTGATCACTTAATGCAGATTCATAAAAAGCACGCAGCACACAGCGACCGATACGACCGTAACCGTTAATAGCGATATTGAGCATGCTGCTGCCTTTACTGTGTTTAAGGAAAACGAATTAAAGCGAGGTCAGAGTCGGCGACTCTGACCTCGCTCGGTGCGATGATATTACTCGCCCAATAAATCGTCAGCCGTAGCTAGTACGTTATCGAGTGTAAAGCCAAAGTGTTCCATTAGATCATCGATCGGTGCAGATTCACCAAAGGTGCTCATGCCAATAATGCGACCGTCAAAGCCAACAAACTTATACCAATAATCTTCATGTGCCGCTTCAATAGCAATACGTGCACCCACTTCAATAGGCAGTACTTCTTGCTTATACATGGCATCTTGCGCACTAAAGATCTCGGCGCAAGGCATGGAAACCACACGAATGTTATGGCCGCGTTGAGTGAGTTCTGTTGCCGCATTGACCGCTAGCTCTACTTCCGAACCAGTGGCAATAAAAATCAGCTCGGGCTCACCATCGCAATCGACTAAGATGTAACCACCTTTGGCGACATTAGACACTTGCTCTTCGTCGCGTGCCATTGGTGCTAAGCCTTGGCGAGAGAAGATCAATGCACTTGGGCCATCGCGACGTTCAATGGCTGACTTCCAGCACACGGCAGACTCAACAGTATCGCAAGGTCTCCATGTATGTAAGTTAGGTGTTGAACGTAAAGAGGTGAGTTGCTCAACAGGTTGATGTGTCGGGCCATCTTCGCCTAGGCCAATAGAATCGTGGGTGTAAACAAAGATACTTTGCTTGCCCATTAATGCGGCCATGCGCACGGCGTTACGTGCGTATTCCATAAACATTAAGAAGGTTGCGCCGTAGTTAATGAATCCGCTGTGTAAGGCGATACCATTCATCATGGCGCTCATGCCAAATTCACGCACACCATAGTATAAGTAGTTGCCGCTGGCATCGTTGGCGTCTATGCCCTTTGCGCCTTTCCATAGGGTCAGGTTAGAGCCGGCTAAATCGGCAGAGCCACCTAGTAACTCAGGCAGTAAAGGGCCAAACTGGTTTAAGCAGTTTTGTGACGCTTTACGAGAAGCAATTTTTTCTGAGCTCGCTTGGCATTCACGAATATACGCATCGGCTTTTTCGCTAAAGTCCGCAGGGAGATCTTGGTCGATCACCCGACGTTTAAATTCAGCAGCGAGTTCTGGGTGAGCGGCAGCATATTCGTTAAACTCGGCATTCCATTCTTTTTCAGCGGCGATCCCCGTGGTTTTTGCATCCCAGCCTTTGTAAATATCTTCTGGAATCACAAAGGGAGCATGTTGCCAGTTAAGTGCATCGCGAGTGAGTGTGATCTCATCGTTACCTAATGCAGCACCATGTGAAGACGCGGTGCCTTGTTTGTTTGGCGAGCCAAAACCAATAATGGTTTTACAACAAATCATCGTCGGTTTATTAGGTTCTGCGCGAGCAGCTTCGATAGCGGCTTTGATCGCTTTGCTGTCATGACCATCAATGCTCGGAATAACCTGCCAGCCGTAGGCTTCAAAGCGTTTAGGCGTATCGTCGTTAAACCAGCCTTCCACTTCGCCATCAATAGAGATGCCGTTATCATCATAAAAGGCGATTAATTTACCTAAGCCCAAAGTCCCCGCTAGAGAGCAAACTTCATGAGAAATCCCTTCCATCATGCAGCCATCACCTAAAAAGGTGTATGTGTAATGGTCAACAATGTCATGACCTTCACGGTTGAACTGGGCAGCGAGGATTTTTTCAGCAGCAGCCATACCAATCGCATTGGCGATACCTTGGCCTAGTGGGCCAGTGGTGGTTTCTACACCAGGGGCATAACCGTATTCAGGGTGGCCTGGGGTTTTAGAATGTAGTTTACGAAAGTTCTTTAGCTCGTCGATGGGTAATGCGTAGCCAGAAAGGTGTAACAACGAGTAAATTAGCATAGAGCCATGGCCGTTAGACAGCACAAAACGGTCACGATCAACCCACTCAGGGTTTGCAGGGTTGTGCTGCATATAGTCGTTCCACAGTACTTCGGCGATATCCGCCATCCCCATTGGTGCGCCGGGGTGACCAGAGTTGGCTTGTTGTACTGCATCCATACTGAGTGCGCGAATAGCGTTGGCAAGTTCGTTGCGAGAAGGCATAAACGAGAGTTCCTAAGGTAAGTAAACGTGTTGTAAATGAACGTAATTTTGAGGACGGTATCATGTAGCCCGAAAAGGGCGCTATTTTCGCATATTTAATGGGTAGGTAACATAGTTCAGAACTGTATATCGAATACTTTTTGGGCATAGTGTTGACTAGGAGGCTGTCCGAGAATAGAAGCCGTCGCGAGGAAAGCAATTTTGAGTACATTTTTTGAACATTTGAGGTAAATAGTGAGTCTATTCTCCAGAAGTATGCGCTATTAAGTGCCGGCAGGCTCCTAGATACGGGTTAAGGTCAACAATGACGCTATCGACCCAATTGTTTAGCGAATAGCTGGCCCATAAGTTGTTGCAAATAAATGTTTGTTCAGTTCTGCTATAAGTTTGACTGTGAGTTCTGCCGGAAATAGTAAAATAAGTGATGCGGGAGCTCGTCATTCCAGATAGTGTCTTGCTACTCCAGAGTCCTGTGTTTTCAATACGTTATGGGTGCGCGCTAAGCCGTAGCAAAAATATCGTCGGCACTATTAAAATATTTAAACTCTAGTGTATTCCCTGAGGGGGCTTTGATGAAGAATGTTCCTTGTTCTCCTGCTTCACCTATAAAGCGAATCTTAGGCTCAAGTCGGAATTCAATGCCACCTTTTTTAAGTTTTTCGTGCAGTGCTTGCCACCGGTCTTGTTCTAGAACAGCGCCAAAGTGCGGCACATGAATTTGGTCGTCATCAACCATATTACTGCATTGATCTGCACTGTTGTTGTCATCGTTGAGATGTAGGCTGAGTTGATGCCCAAAGAAGTTAAGGTCTACCCAGCGTTCAGCTTGGCGGCCCAGCTGGCAGTCTAAATACTCTGTGTAAAACGTGATGGAAGCGTCGATATCAGTGATAGGAAAGGCGAGATGAAATACTTGCATGCCAGATGCTCCTAAATTTGAATGTTGAACAGAAGAAATAAAAGCTTATATCAGGTCTTATTTTAGCTGGCGATTGGCTTTGTTGTAGGCATGACTGCAGCCGACTGATAAAACCACGTGTATTTACTGGCCGATAAGGCATTAAGCCCTCGCGCAAGTAATGCGATGAAAATGATACTAAAGACCAGTCGTGCCCATAAAACGGCTGATAAATCGGCACCCAAAAGCAACATCAATAAGGTGTCTTCGATAATGCTGTGACATAAGCCGAGAAAAGCGATGGTTAAAAACACATCTTTGCCATCAATCTCACCCGATTTCGCTTCGCGAATCAGGATGCCTCCCCCAAACGACAAACCAAGGGTTAGCCCTACAACGATAATGTTGGTCGCTTTTTTCCCAATCCCTAATAAGCGCAGTAGCGGCGATAGTAGATAGTGAATGGCTTTTTCGATTCCTAGGTAGCGTAGAAGGTGAATGACCAGGGTTAAACTGGCAATCATCACTAACGCTGCGAGTAGGGTTTTACCTTGAACCATCAGCCAGCTCAGCCAATCGTTAGCGCTTGCTTCGGGTTGCCATAAGGTGCTCATTGGCACTTGTAATGCGTCGAGATTGTCATAGCTATGGTATAGGATTAAACCGAATATCATAGCGCCGCCAATACGCAATAGTAGTGTAAACCAGAGCTTTACGCCGGCGGCTTTGGCTATCATTGCTTCTATAGGAAGTCCGTGCGCGACGAGCATCATGCCTGCAAGCACGCTGACTTGCGCAATTGTTAATTGTTCTACGCCACCCAGTTGGTAAAAAATCGCCATGCCTGCATATAAGTTGCTGGTCATTGCGGTGACCCAAACGAGCCCCATTTCACCGGGTAAGCCTACCCACATCATTAACGGGCTCATGGCTTCGCCAAGCACGGTAATCCACCCCATTATTTCAATGACCCGTACAATAATTAAGATGGGCAGCATGATTTTCAATAGGCTCCAAAAGATCAGCCACACTTCTAGAATCCAGCGTCCGATCACGGTACGGTTAAGTCCAGCGGCAAGCTGGTATGACATTGTCGATAAGCGTAGGCGGGTATTGCTAAAAATAGAATGGTGCATGTTAGGGGGCTTCTTTTGATGGCGGTTATTCGTAACGACAAATATAATGATGAGTAGATTATCAAAAAACAAAATAATTAATGCTTTTTATTTGCATAATATAAAATTATAATTTCTTTTATGTGATCCATGCAAAACATAATTAACTTTAGCGGGATTTTTTATGAAGCTTAATTCTATAGATATTCGCATATTAAAAGAATTGCAAAGTAATGCGGACCAAACGAATCTGTCTTTGGCTGAAAAAATCGGCTTGTCGGCACCAGCATGTTTAAAACGGGTGCAAAAGCTAAAGGCGGCTGGTGTGATTGAGAAAGTGGTTGCTATCGTATCTTCCGATGCGGTTGGCCGTCGGCTGAATATGGTGGTCGAGATCGAAATGGATACCGATGACCTTGTTATAGCGAATAAGTTGATTGAGGCAATGGACCGTGCTCCAGAGGTAAAGCAGTGTTACAAAGTGACTGGTGCAGTAGATTTTTTATTAATTGTTAATGTGGCTGATATTTTTGAGTACGAGGCGTTTTGTGAGAGCGTTATTTATCAGCAAGTACACATGAAGAAATTCACCACACTTATCAGCTTGCGTTGTACTAAGTTTGATCTGTCTCAGGGTGGCTTGTCGTCGTAATAGTGTTCATTGTTGTTCGTTACCTTTACGTTACGGGCGAATTTTCAGGTAGCTCTTTCCTGTCAGCTTTTGCTATATAAGCTGATGCCTTTTTAGAGCTTGCTTTAGCATTTGCTGTTTTTGCCTTTTTGAGTAATTTTTGACGTATCTTTTTTTGTCTATTCATTGGTGTTGCCTGCGGCTTCTTTTATCAACATATGTTGTTACACAATTTATTGCAGCTCAATGCGTAAAAACTGCTAGTATGTTTGCCACATTTGTTACTGGGTAACGGGGTTTATTTCATGGGAGATATCATGACAGAGAATATTGAGAGAAGTAAGCGTTTACGTAAAAAATTACACCTTGGTGAGTTTGCCATTATAGGCTTTCCTTTTACGTGTCGGGTAACGGTAGTTTCCCCCCCGGATTACGAAATCTTCTTTAAAGAATTCGCTACATTAGTGAATGCAAGACATCTCTATATCGACCTTGATGGACACGGTGGCATATTCGGTGGGAGGGTCACCTCTGCGGACCGTTACGGTAACGCTACCGAAGCTGACCGTGCAGCCATAGAAACCATGCTAAATAATCACAACATGGTAAGTGAAGTTGCTGTAGGCGAGTTGGTTGATGCCCACTATGGTATGTAACTGTTTGTGCAAGTAGCCCTTACAATCATGTTAACTTAAGTCATCAATATCAGTTGATGACTATGCTCGATGAGCATGGGCCGACGAGTGTAGGATGAGTCTAGGAGCCTGTCGGGCTTAGGAAGAATCTACTGCGGCAGCAAGAAATCGGTGCCTTTTTCCGATCATTTTCGTAGAATAGGCTCACTATTCGCCTCAAATGATCGAAAAAATGTCCTCGATCTCTCACTGCCTCGCTACGATCCCCTAAGTCCGACAGGCTCCTAGAAAGCGCTATTATATTTTTTATGGCCATTTTTATTTTTGGCATTACCCCGGCCCTGGTATTTTTGCTATCTTGGCGCGCAGTATGGTGCACGGTGCGAAATCATGTTTTTGGCTGTCAGCAGGCATGGTGATCAGCGACATTATTTATTTGATCATGGCTTGTCTCGGTTTGGCGACCATTGCCCATACATGGGAAGAGGCGTTTTTTGCCAATCGTATTTTAGGTGCAGCTTACTTGTTGTATTGAGGGTGGAAAATGTGGACGGCGCCATTACCGCCGTACTGACTAGTACCGGTGATCGTCCTTCTTCACCTGTGACCCACAAACTTGTTGCCAGCTTTACTCAAGATTTTTTGATTTCAGCATCCAATCTAAAAGTGATTCTTTTTTATATCGCATTTTTGCCAACTTTTATGGACGTGACAATAATTAAGTCATACGGATATCACTTTGGCGTCAGCCTTAACTTTCGCCATGTTATTAAGTAGTTTGAGTGTAGTGGCCGTAGGTGCTGCGCAAGCCAAACGTTTTTTGCGATCAGCGCGCGCTCAAGTACCTTAATCGCAGTGCAGGTTCCATTATGATAAGTGCAGGTGTCTATATTGGCCTACGAGGGTAGATTCGTCTTGGCGCGATGAAGAATTATATATAAGAGATTACTGCTGACCCGTTAAGCTCGGCTCAATTAGCTATAGGCGCGTCAATCATAATCAAACGGCGTAATGGTAAGTAAGCAAAATGAACATCAAAAAGAAACCCCGTCATCCCGGAAAGCGTTTTTTGCTTATCCGGACAAAATCTGTAGGAACAGATTTGAACCGCATGAGCGGGCCCAGAGGGTGAAAGCCAGGGAAGACTTTCATAATCCAGTGGTTTCAATTGTTTACTGGATGCCGGGTCAAGCCCGGCATGACGACATTACGCTAACGGGACAGTAGCGATAAGATATGAAAATTATTCCCTCGTTAATCAAGCAATATGTCGGGCAATACCCATTAGCTATTCAGCAGAAAGTACAAGCATTAGTTGATCAAGAGCGCTTGGCAGATTTTCTATTAGAGAGACATCCTGTTCAGCATAATGTCAGTGGTGACCACGAACTGCGTGAATATGTGATGGACATAAAAAATCACTATATGAAGAAGTCTTCGCCGCTGAGCAAGGTTATTTATGATGATAAGTTGCATGTTATTCATAATGCTTTGGGTTTGCATACCTATGTGTCACGAGTACAAGGCGGAAAGCTAAAAAGCAAAAATGAACTGCGAGTGAGTGCGATGTTTAAAAAAACATCGGCGGGTATGTTGAGCATGATCGTAGTACACGAGCTAGCGCACTTAAAAGAAAAAGAACACAATAAAGCATTTTACCGTTTGTGTGAGCACATGCTGCCAAATTATTATCAGGTCGAGCTGGAAACTCGCTTATACTTATTGTTATTAGAGATGAAACAATCGTTATACGAAAAATAAAACGTAAGCAGTGGAAATTATTGGCTATTCGGTATGTTTTTTAGCTGAGCCCTTAGCTGTTTCGATAGGGTATTTTTCACCGTTTTTTTCTATTTTTTTATTGACCGAGTCTATAATGTCTACCTTTAACTTCTCTGCTAATAACAACAGATACATCTGTGTATCTGCTATCTCTTCCGCTATGGCTTGACGCTTTTCTATGGGTAGAATCTTCGACTCATCTTCTGTCAGCCATTGAAAGTGCTCCACAATCTCAGCAACTTCTACACTAAGCGCCATCGCCAAGTTTTTGGGGGAATGAAATTGCTCCCATTCTCGGTCTTGTGAAAATTTAGCTAAGGTTTTTTTGATATCTTTTAATTCAGTCATTGGTGAACTTTCAACCTTTAGGGTAATGCACTTTCTAATCCATCGAGATAGTCGTCGAATTGGTGGATATCGTTGTGAGTCGCATGTTCTATTGTGATTAACGTGTTTTTGTTTTTATTGTTGATAAGGGACTGTAGTTTTTTACTATGGCTTATAGAAATAAGCTCATCGACACTTCCATGAATAAAAACAACGTTTGTTGTTATGTCGCTAATGATTTCGTCGGTACGCAAGGGGTAACGCAATAACCACGATGGCGCAAAGGGGTATTGTTCCTTTGCGACATCGACCATACTGCTATAAGCAGAGACCAATACTAATAAGTCAGAATCGACATTTTTAGCCAGTATAGTTGCTAGCCCCGACCCTAATGAGCGCCCATAAATAACCTTTTTCTTATTAGCATATTGAGGGCTAATAAAATTCCATGCAGTGCGAACATCGTCGACTAATTGTTGTTGGCTGGTTATCTTTCCTGAACTCCTGCCATAACCACGATAATCCAAAATAAATAAATCGTAGTTAACTCGCTCATAAAAATCTAAGCCCGTTGCCCATGTGCGCAAACTACCAGCATTGCCGTGTAAGAAAAAAACAACCCCGTTAGGGTTTTTTTGTTTAATATGCAAAGCGTGAATTCTTTCACCTCCAGATACAGGAATAAATACTTCCTCAAAAGGATATGCGATATCAAAAGTATAGTCTTCGGGAAGTTTTTCTGCGGGAAACAGTAGTACTTCTTGTTTGTAGTAAAGCAGGGCAAGCATGAGAAAATAAAGGCCGGCGGTAATAGCGACTCCTAAGCAAAGGATTGTTTTTATCATAATATTTTAAATGCTCGATCTTAATCGTTTCCTCAATCTGTATCTTGGCATGTCTTATATAAATGCAAGTGGTATCGTAAATTATTCGCAAGAGCATAAAGATACATTAACTGTGGCCTGATGTAATCATGATATCAGTAAGTGTGTGTTGAATTAAAAAAATCCATACAGAAAGTTTAATTTATAATAAGATTTTTCCCTGTCATTTCACTCGGTATGTCCATGTCTAACATCGTTAATAATGTCGGTGCAATATCAGATAACCTCCCTTCGCTTAGTGAGGTTTTTTTACCTTGTTTAGAGACGTGCACGAGAGGGACTGGGCCGTTGGTATGTGAGGTGACAGGGCCGCCGGTGTCGGGGTCTACCATTAGCTCGACATTACCGTGATCGGCAGTAATTAGGCATTCTCCATTCACTTTTAAGATGGCATCGGTCACGCGTTGTAGACATACATCAAGAGTTTCGACAGCTTTGATTGCTGCATCCATTTTACCTGTGTGGCCTACCATGTCGCCATTAGCATAATTACAAATAATGGCATCGTATTCGCCGCTCTCAATAGCAGCGACTAAATTGTCGGTGACTTCGTGGGCGCTCATTTCTGGCTGAAGGTCATAAGTGGCTACATCGGGCGAGGGAATTAATATACGTGTTTCGCCGGGATATTCGGCTTCGACACCACCACTGAAAAAGAACGTTACGTGTGCATATTTTTCAGTTTCGGCAATACGCAGTTGAGATTTACCGTTGTGGGCTAAATATTCTCCAAGTGTATTCGATAACGATTTTGGAGGGTAAGCACAGGGAGCATCAATGTTGCTCGCGTATTCGGTGAGCATAACAAAATTATCTATCTTTGGATAAACGCTGCGATTAAGTGGGCTATCTAGGTCATCTTGGATCAGTGCGCGAGTCAGTTCACGGGCACGATCTGGGCGAAAGTTCATAAAGATAACCGCATCGCCATCGTTAATTGTCACGGCTGTTTCGCCATCGGGACGTACCGATGTGGCGGGACAAAACTCATCATCTTTTTCTTGTTCATAGGCTGTCGCTAAGCCTGTAATGGCATTATCAACAATGTTTTCGGCGATACCTTGAGTGAGTAAATCGTATGCCTGTTGCACCCGCTCCCAGCGATTATCTCGATCCATCGCGTAATAACGACCAATTAGCGACGCAATATGTCCGGTTTTTAGCTCGATAAACTTAGCATTTATTTTTTCTAATGACGCCTTTGCACTACGAGGTGGTGTATCGCGGCCATCAAGAAATGCGTGCAAATAAATTTTATTGGCGCCACGTTGCACGGCAAGTTCCATTGCCGCTATGATCTGATCTTCGTGACTATGTACACCACCGGGGGATAATAAGCCCATAAGGTGTATGGCTTTGTCGTGGGCCACGGCCTTGTCAATGGATGCGGTTAATACGGGGTTAGTGAAAAAGTCTCCGTCGGCAATGGCTTTATTAATTTTGGTAAAGTTTTGATAAACGATACGCCCCGCGCCTAAATTCATATGGCCAACTTCAGAATTACCCATTTGCCCGTCAGGTAAGCCTACAGCCAAGCCAGAGGTTTGAATAAGGCTGTGGGGATACTCATTCCACAAACGATCCCATGTGGGGCAATGAGCCGCTTCGATAGCATTAGACTGGGATGTTTCGGAATAGCCAAAGCCATCGAGTATGAGAAGTGCAACGGTTTTCTTGCCCATGATGAATATATTGCCTCGCGGGGTGGTATCAATAAGGTGGAATAACTTGAGTGTGATTAAACCTAAATACAGCAGTTGAATCTACTGCGGCTGTCTAATTCACGGAATCTAAAGCGTTTTTGCTTTTTTAGGCTTCACCCGTAGGGTGGCTACGACAAGCCGAAAAAAACAAAAAATCACTTTATATTCCGCACCTTAGTCACCCTCGTAACAATGCAACTGCGGTATTTAGGTTAAACAGTGCTAGTTATTATACGTGAAGAGTATATAGGGGCCTAGTTTCTAGATGACACTTTCTAAGTGACAGTTCTAGGCGATGACTCTAAAGGATAGTTGCTGAATCACAGCTTCTAAGTGACGGCTCCTAGGAGCCTGTCGGACTTAGGGGGTCGTAGCGAGGCAGAGAGAGATCGAGGGCATTTTTTCGATCATTTGAGGCGAATAGTGAGCCTATTCTACGAAAATGATCGGGAAAAGGCACCGATTTCTTGCTGCCGCAGTAGATTCTTCCTAAGTCCGACAGGCTCCTAGGTAACCGTTTCTAGAGAGTCTAGATATAGCGGGCTATTTGTAAGGAGGAGTGTTTTATAGATGAATAGGCGGCCGTATACGAGAATGGCTTGAATTTATTAGTAGACTTAGCAGTGTTACTGAATAATATGGGTAAGCTGTTCTTCGATGGTTTTCCAATAAGAGGGTGATTCGTTAACTAAATGATGCTTTGCGCCGTCAACATAATAAACGTGACTATTGGAGAAAATATGACTGAGTACATTAACGTTGTAGTGCCAGTCAACAGTAGTGTCGTCGGTGCCTTGGATAATGGAAACCGAGGTGTTGTGATAAGTGCTTGGGTGGTTACTGCTTATTTCTTTACAGGTGTTGCACCATTCATCCATGGCACCTAGCCACGCTAAGCTAATGTCTTTGGCTTGTAGTGGATCGTCATATTGTAAAAAGTGATTGAACTTGGGGTCATGGCTAGAATCGACAAATTTTCGTCGTAATGATGTGATGGCAGGTTTTAGTAAAAAATATAAATAACGCAGCGAATGCCAATAAGTACTCCGGACTAATGGCGCGAGAAAAATAACCTGTTGGAATTGTGAGTGAGCTGTATGTGAATCTGTAATGGATGGCTCGAACTGCTTTTCGTGCGATTTTTTCTGCTGCCATTTCAGCTGTCTTTTTGGTAAAAGTGAGTTAGCGATAACCGCACAACCAGTGCTTTGCCCGACAGCAATTAGGGGCTGTTGGAGTGTTTTCTGGTTAGTGAGTAGGATGTGCTCAAGTACATCGGTATAGGTATCAAAGTGCTTAATTGATGCAGCTGTGCCACTGCTTAGCCCATGTCCGGGTAGATCTATACACAATACATTGTAGCGTTGGCGCAACCCCCATTCGACTAATCGACCATATAAACCACTGTGATCTAAATAGCCGTGCACAATAACAATAGTCCCTTGTGCTTTATGGGCAGTGCTCCAATGTTGTTGGATAATGGTGTAAGTATTTTCTTTGGTATCGATAGTTGACCGCCACATATTATGTCGGTCAATGAGCGTCGGGTCTATTGCGTCTAAACGATAGAGCGATAGATAGCTTGCCACACAAGAGGTATTCGTTTTATGGGCATCACTAAAAGATAAACTATCGGGGAGTGACTGAATAAACGTCTGTTGTTCTGCAAAAAACAGTGGGCTTGTACTGAAAAATTT
>JBLHVX010000013.1:0-19221 GCA_047628835.1 Granulosicoccus sp. | reverse complement strand
AACTGGGGGCTGAATGTTGATGTCGCTCACGATAAACAAACAGTATTGTCTATGCTGCAAGCAGCTGAAACATTGCGAGATAAAGAGTACGATTTAATTATTCTTTATACCCCGCTGGATGATTGCCATACCATTCAACTTTCAGAAGAGTTATGCCAACATAAAACAATAGGCGATATTCCCCAAATACTGCTCATCAGTCAGTTACAAAATAAAACCAAGCGAGTACAAGAACACTTACAGCAGTATGAAAATATAAAAGCAGTATATAAACCTATACAGCAACGCTATTTGAAAAAAATAGTAAAATTGCTACTTATTGACTGTGATAAAACCGTAATAAAAAGGCAGGCGGTAGTTGATGTGCTAGAGAATAAATCGATTTTACTGTTTCAAAGAGAAGCGATTGATATTGCTATTATTAAACAGTTACTTGAAAAAATAGGGTGTCTAGTGTCTGTAGCAACAACAGCCGAAGAGTGTAAGTTACGATTTTCCGAACAAACTTACCATGGGTTTATCTGCGAAAGTCACCTTACTGATATTGACTTAACTCTTTTTTTAGCAAATATACGTCTCAAATGCCAGTCGAAACAACAAGAAACATATACCATGCCAATCATCGGTTTTACTAATCACCAATTAGAGGGGGAGGAGTCACACTGCTTGGCTTCTGGTATGGACTGCTACTTGAATTCACCTATCGATATAGATGACTTGAGAGCCGTTCTAAAGCGCTTTATTGGTCGAGCTGCTTATATGGCAAACATCGACCCCAATATTATTACTGAATGAACCTCTGAATAGCCTGTGACTTGTCTCGGACAGGCTCCTAGGGGTTCACTAACTCACGCTCTAAATTGTCACTTTCCGAAGTATGTCCAAATAGGACAGTGATCAGATGGCTTTTCCATGGCGCGCACATCGTAGTCTATCCCCACATTTGTTACTAATGAGAGTAAGGGTTGCGTCGCAAGGATCAGGTCAATACGTAAGCCGCGTTTTGGGTCCCTGTCAAAACCTCGGCTACGGTAATCAAACCAACTAAAATGATCAGATATTTCAGGATGTAATAGGCGATATGTATCGGTTAACCCCCAATTATATAGTTTAGCTAGCCACTCTCGCTCAATAGGTAAGAAGCTACATTTCCCCGCTTTTAACCACCGTTTACGATTGTCCTCCCCTATACCAATATCACGATCTTCGGGTGATATGTTCATATCACCCATAACAATTAATTGCTCATCAGGTGAATGATTTTTGCATAGGTAATCATCTAGGTCTTCGTAAAATTTCTTTTTGTTGGGGAATTTTGTTGGATGCTCTTGGCTCTCTCCCTGTGGGAAATAGCCATTAACGACGGATATTTCTCCGCCCAAGGGGGAGGCAAATCGACCGCTAATAAAACGCTTCTGTGAATCTGCATCATCAGTTTCATAGCCTTTTTGCACAGAGAGAAAAGGATGTTTAGAAAGTAAAGCGACACCGTAATGGGTTTTTTGTCCGGTATATTCTACGTGATAACCTAATTGTTTAATGGCTTCTAAAGGAAAATCTTCATCCGTTACTTTGGTTTCTTGTAAACCAATGAAGTCGGGTTGATGCTTTTCAATAACTACTGTTAATTGATGAATACGTTGGCGAATACTGTTTACGTTAAATGATATGGCTTTGATCATGATTTCTAAGTCGTTTTTAAGTGTTGATGTATTTTAAAATACATAAAAAATCCACCAAGATATTTTTCTTGATGGCTTTATCGGATGTCAATCTCAGTGTTATTGATGAAAATAATGGATCTGCTAATTAGCGCCCATCATTAAATAGGAATAACTATTTTTCCTCGCGACGAGTCATTTATGGATGGCCCTAATTAAGGGTTTATAGCTACTTCCTTGTTTTTAGATTGCTTTTTTTGAGTTTGTAACATATCACTAAAGTCTTGTAAAACGTAACCAGCCTCTCTTAATATAGCATCATCTTCTGTATCAATTTGCGTTGTACCCGCTTTAGCAACCCTTTCATCACCTTTCTCTTCTTCATCCTCTTTAAATGCGTTGTAATCATTAAAAGGCGTTAACCCTTTTGCTTTTCTTCTGTTGTTTTCTATTGTTAGGGAGCGTTGTTCGATATTTTCTTTTTCTGTAATACGTGTTTTTTCATTTAATGATATGACCTCTCTTCTAGTTATTTCATCTAACAGAATTTTTCTTTCTTGAAGATAAATGAAATCTGGATTTTTCTCGATTCTGTTCATATGACTTGATGTTAATGAAGGGATAATAGACTCTAATGAAAAATAAATCCCATGTCGTACCGGCTCAGTCTTGCTCCAAGCAAGCGCAGTGTCGTAGCTACTTTCACCTACTTCTTCTGGATTAATCAACTCTGGCATAGAAATGTCAGGAACAACACCTCGATGCTGTGTACTTTCCCCAGAGATACGATAAAATTTAGACTCTGTAATTTTTAATTCGCCTTGGCTTTTAAGAGGTGAGAGTGTCTGCACAGTGCCTTTGCCAAACGACTGAGAACCTACCACAATCCCTCGATGATAATCTTGTATAGCGCCTGCAAAAATTTCTGATGCCGATGCACTTAGACGATTGATGAGTACCACCAAAGGGCCACGGTAGCGTGCGTTATTTTGTGAATAGTCGCTGGTTTTTTGACCGCTATCTTTTCCAATTTGAACAACTGGCCCTTTATCAACAAAAAGGTCAGTAACCGCGGTTGCCTCATAAAGCGAGCCACCGCCATTATTGCGTAAGTCTACAATAACGCCATCGACACCCTCTGCTTCTAATTCAGTTAGCAAACGGTTTACATCTTTAGTGGTGCTACGAAAATTAGGATCGCGCTTTCGGTAGGCTTCAAAATCCAAATAGAAAGTAGGAATGTTGATAACTCCGACTTTAAACGTGCGTTCTTCATTCTTTAAAGTAATAATTGCTTTTTGCGCCGCTTGGTCTTCTAAATTAACTTTGTCACGCTTAATTTCAATTACATTACTGGCTTGATCTGCTGTGACCGAAGATACTTCTAAGCGAACAAATGTATCCTTCTTACCGCGTATCAATTCAACCACTTCATCTAAACGCCAGCCAACCACGTTAACCATTTCACCCTCTTTACCTTGTCCAACACTCACTATGCGGTCAGACGCTTTTAATTGGCCTTGTTTATGCGCAGGGCCAGCTGAAACGATACGCACCACCTTGGTATAGCCATCTTCCGTTTGTAGAACTGCGCCTATCCCCTCTAAGGATAGTGACATGCGGATAGAAAAGCTTTCTGATGCTCTAGGTGAAAAATAATTAGTATGGGGGTCATACAGTTCGGTAAATGCGTTGATATATATCCCATATATATCTTCATCAGTGTTTTTCTTCATTCGTACCAGTTGATCACTATAACGCTTTACCAATTTATCTAGGGACTCGGTTGCTGGCTCTCCGGCTAACTTCTGAGTCAAAAAATAAGATTTAATCCGTTTACGCCATTGCTCGTCAGATGCTGGTTGTGTTTTTGACCAAACTTGTTGCTCAACATCTACAGAAAAATTTTCATTGACAGAAAAATCCATAGAATAGAAGTCACTTTGCAGGTTTTCGACCACTTGCTCTAAGCGGCCATTCATTCTCTCCATTAAACGTTGATAAATGGCAAAACCGGTACTGTTATCACCACTTTTTAATTCATCATCCAAGTCAAACTGTCTTTTATGAAATTCGTCTATATCGGATTGTAAAAAGAAGGATTTACTCGGGTCTAGCTGGTCAATATAGTTATTTAAAAACTTAGCTGATAGCTCATCGTTAACCTCGATTTGCACAAAGTGCCTTTTATCGAGAGTTTCGAGTATCTCTAGCGTCGCTTTTTGTTGGGACTCTGTCCCTGTTAGCGTGACAACGTTGTCTACAACGGCATTAACGCCTGGAACAACTAGAAGTAGGGTGGAAATGACAGCAAGAAAAGGTTTAAACGTAAAGCTCATAGCGCGAGAAACCGTGTAAGTGAATATCATAATAGTAACTTCTTAAGCATAGTATTAAGCTCAAATATAGCATATCCCTTTATGGCTATATACGTAGCTTGGGTATTAATTGCTTATATTCTATTTATAGAGCGGTTAATCAACGAGAAGGGCTACCCGTTGTTGATTCGATTAAGAGACTAATACAGCACTCGATCATTGTAATGGCTGGTCAAAAGAACATCTATTTTAAGGTTCGCTTCAGGTTGACGGATTAGTATGGCTTTCAACGAATCAATCGTAGAGAAACCGAAATGCTACAGATTACCTATCAAGACAATAGTGCCAAGATAGCTCAGCTGTCACTTAAACGCTCTCTTTGGCTTGCGAGATTAAAGGATCAACAGAGTAAAAACGCAGTACTCTAACATCCCCCTTCATCGGTGTTGGCAATATCAGAAAAAACAATGATCTAACGGTCATCAAGTATCTGCTGTACAGGTTACAATATTATTTTGACTGGATAAGTGAGAGTTGGAGAGAGTTGGAGAGAGTTACATGGGTAAAAAGATCGGTGAAGTGGCGTTAATGCTCGGCGTGTCTGTGGATACGCTGCGTTATTACGAGAAAATCAATCTTCTAGGGCAGGTTTCTCGTAGCGAGGGTGGGGTGCGTTTTTATGATAATAAAACCATTTCCTCTATCCGTTTTATTAGACATGCGCAGCGTATGGGCTTTAGCCTCGATGAGATAAGAGATTTGTTAGATTTTCGTCAGCAACCTACCGAGGCTAAACCACAAGTCCGTTCAATGGTCAGGGAAAAGTTGCTTGAACTGGAGCAACAAATTAACGATCTGTCACAGTTGCGTGATGATTTGCAGGAGCTCACTAATGAATGTGAGTCTAGTCATGACGGTGATTGTCCTATTTTGAAGAACTTTGAGAAATAACTCTATTCCCTGTTGACTCTGGAGTTAACTCTAGGTGTTTACTGTACAATTGTTTCCTATGTATAAGCTATAGAACGAAAAATATAAAACAAAAAGGTAACTACTCAGCTCACAGTAAAAATCGCGCTGAACAGCGTTAAAAAATGATTATTGACACTTGTAAACCCACATTTTTCGACTTGCTAAGCACAATTTTGACTGAAATCTGAACAGTTACGGGTAGTGCTGAGTAGTTACACAAAAAGAAGATAAACGGCCCAAATGAAAAAACGACACTTAACCTTACTGCTACTGATTTGGCTATTTAGTCAACACCTGTTTGCGGCTGTATTGTTTGCGGACGTATTAGTAGTGTCGAGCACCAGCATGAACTGTCTCGCTCATGCTCAAAGTGATTGCTCAATGAATATCAAAGGCAACACCACTGGCACCAGCACTAACAACGCTACTCAACATATGGGTCACATCATGCCCATGGTGTCAGATTCTGCTGGTAGTTTACACGATCAATTGTTAATGAGCTGTGACCATTGTGCCACTGTTTGCCAGCCATCAATTATCAGTAATAATCTTCTAGTTCTTGTTGACCCCGGATATTTACTCTTCGATGCGCAACCTATTGATACCACAGTCGATACCTTTCTCAATACACTCTACCGCCCACCCATTCTCTCTTAACATAGGATAAATCCGTTTATTTTTTAGCTCGTAGGCTGAATAAAATAGATGTGCTTATCCTTTTGTTTCACTTTATCTCCAATCTTTTTTAATCATTAATTTTCGTTAACAAAGATTCTTACCAACAGATATTTAGGCGTTACTATGAGAGCACAAACCATTGATACTAATAAACCACGAAATAACATATTCCGATCATTACCGGCAATAGGGCTGCTAACATTAGCACTGCTTGCTATTACTCTAACTCACGTTCCAACGGTAAATGCTGGGACGTCGGCTAAAATAGAGAGTCCCATGGTGGTCTACAAAAGTCCAAGCTGCGGTTGCTGTGGAGCTTGGATTGATCATATGAAAGAAGAGGGCTTTAGTACCACAACACAACATCCCAAAAACCTTAATACCATTAAAGATCAGTTAGGAATCCAGCCCCGTTACCAAGCTTGTCACACAGCAACACATAGTGGATATGTATTCGAGGGGCACATTCCAGCCGATGTTATTCAACATTTTTTAGATAATAAACCTGACGTCATAGGCTTAGCTGTTCCAGGTATGCCTATGGGGAGTCCTGGTATGGATACCCATCGTAGCTTTCGTCCTTACGATGTGTTGGTGTTGAATAAAGACGGCAGCAGTACGCCTTACGCGCGTATTTCTACAGATAAAACGATCTATTTAGAGGGAAACTAATGAAAACAAATTACCCCCCCATTGTTTCTAAGCACACCGCAGTTTTAAGCACCCCACAGCTTTCTCGTCGCCGTTTTGTGACGGGAATGGCTGCTGGCAGCGCTGTATTAGGACTAGGGCTGCATTCGCCTTTGTCATTAGGTAGTAGCTCTTTGAGTAGTCACATTAAGCGCTCACCCCCTCAGGTGTTAAAAGGTAATCAGTTCGACCTCAATATCGGCTATCAAACGGTCAACATGACGGGCAGAGAAAAAATAGCCACAACAGTGAATGACTCTCTTCCTGCACCGATTTTACACTGGAAAGAAGGTGAGACGGTAACTTTACGAGTGACCAATAACCTTGCCCACGATAGCTCCATTCACTGGCACGGCATGATATTACCGACCGATATGGATGGTGTTCCTGGACTCAGTTTTACCGGTATTAAGCCCGGTGAAACTTACGAGTATCAATTTGATATCAATCAGAATGGCACTTATTGGTACCACAGCCACTCAGGTTTTCAGGAACAGACAGGTATTTACGGCGCTATTGTTATTGAGCCTAAAGAACCTGACCCCGTAGCTTATGATCGAGATCATGTGGTGATTTTGTCCGATTGGACAGATGAAGTTCCCGAAAAAGTCTATGCCAAACTGAAAAAAATGAGTCACTACTATAATTTCCGTGAGCGCACGGCGGGTGACCTATGGAAGGATGTTAAGGAAAAGGGCGTAAGTGGCACATGGCGCGATCGTCAAATGTGGAACCAAATGCGCATGAGTGAAACGGATATTGCCGACGTTACCGGTTACACCTATACCTACCTGATGAACGGAATGACGCCAGACGATGGCTGGCAAGCCCTATTCAATAAGGGCGAAAAAGTACGCCTACGCTTCGTCAATGCGGCTGCTATGACAATTTTTGATGTGCGTATTCCGGGTCTTAAAATGACAGTAGTGGCCTCTGATGGCCAGAATATTGAACCGGTCACTATTGATGAGTTCCGCATAGGCGTAGCAGAGACTTATGATGTGGTAGTTGAACCTAACGGTGATAGTGCGTATACCATTTTTGCACAAAGTAACGATCGTACAGGGTATGCTCGTGGCGTATTGACGTCAGACACATCCTTGCAAGCAGAAATCCCTCCAATGGATTATGCACCGACATTGGGACATAGCGATATGGGTATGTCGATGGAAGGCATGGACCATAGTGCGCATGCTGCTATAGCTGAAACGGACGTTAATCAAACTCCGATGGATCATAGTGCAATGGGACACAGTCCGGCACCAATGGATCATAGTGCAATGGGACACAGTTCGGCACCAATGGATCACAGTGCAATGGGACACAGTGCAGCGCCAATGGATCACAGTAAAATGAACCATGGTGGAAGTCGTCTCGGTAAAGCAGGGCATGGAACGAACAGTGAGATTATCCATGGTGAGAAGGAATTCGGCCCTCATGTGGATATGCGTGCAGAGATTATGCAAAACGGTATTAGTGATCCTGGTGTCGGTTTGCGAGACCATCAGCAACGCTACGGGCGTAAGGTATTAACTTATGCGGATATACGTAACCTAACGCCGACGATCGACACTCGCGAACCCGAACGAGAAATCCAACTACATTTAACCGGCAATATGAGCCGTTATATGTGGTCGATGAATGGCATTAAATTCGCTGATGCAGAACCTCTTCAGCTCAAATACGGCGAGCGGGTTCGCGTTGTACTCGTTAACGACACAATGATGACGCACCCGATTCATCTACATGGCGTGTGGAGTGAACTCGAAACGGGTGAGCCAAACTATATTCCCCGCAAACATACCATTATGGTACAGCCTGGCTCCAGTGTCAGTTACTTAGTCACCGCCGATGCCAAAGGTAAATGGGCTTATCACTGCCATTTGCTTTACCACATGCCCGGAATGATGCGCGAGGTGTGGATAAGCTAATGGAAAATATTATGAAAAGCGTAATAAAAGGTGTAACAAAAAAAGATCCACTAAAAAGGTGTAAGTCATTGAATATTGGCTTATTTACACTCACCCTCCTTGCTACCGGCCAGAATGCTTTAGCCGGAGCGGAAGATGATCCCTTGCTCACGATGGTCAAGATTGATCAGTTGGAAAAACGTAATGGGGATGAAGACACTTCTGTTTTTGGGGAAGTAGTCTTTGAAGGGCAAGCATGGATCGGTTACGACCTCGAAAAAATTTGGTTAAAAGCTGAAGGGGAGCGGGTAGAGGGAAAAAATGAAAGCATGGAATTACAGCTGTTATACAGCAAAGCGATTTCGCCTTTTTGGGATATTCAGTTCGGTGCCCGGCGAGATTTCAAACCAGAGCCAGAGCGTAACTGGGGTGTGATTGGTTTTCAGGGAGTAGCACCTTACTACGCAGAAATTGACACGGCTTTATTCATAGGTGAATCGGGTAGAACCTCCTTACGTTTTGAAGCGGAATATGAGCTGATGTTAACTCAACGACTGGTATTAATTCCTGAAGTAGAATTAAACTTTTTTGGGAAAACCGATGAAGAAACCGACACAGGTTCTGGGTTATCCAGTTCAGAGATGGGTTTGCGTTTAGCTTATGAAATTCGCCGTGAGTTTTCGCCTTACATTGGTATTAGCTGGGAAAATAAATATGGGGCAACTGCCGACTTCGCTAAAGCAGAAGGTGAATTAACTAATGATACACAGTTTGTCATTGGTGTCAGTGGCTGGTTTTAATATAAAAACGTTATATCAATTTTTAATCATTATTTTTTAAAGGAAATACTTATGTTAAACAAACTATCAATAACGCTTGCAGGTGCAACATTCATTTTAATGACTTCTACGGTGAGCGCACATTCTCCTGAAATGCATAAAAAAGCAAATGCAGAAAAACCCAAGTGTGAGGGAATGCAAAATATGGATTCTGCCAAAATGGATATGAATGATCCGATAATGCAAGCGATGATGGCGCAATGCATGGGCAATGATAGCCATGGCCAAGAGGATCAAGGTATGGGCCATAAAGAAATAGAAAAAACAAAAGAAGACATGAATAAAAAAGGTGAGCATAAAGATAGCGCTCATCATGGCTAGGTGAAAGACTTTACCGATATGGGAGCAGGGGGCGGGTATTATTCGCCCGATTGATAGCTTTATTAATAGCCCATATGATACACCGTAAAAAATGGAAAAATAACAATGAATGCTACTATTAAATACTTGATTGCCTCGTTATTGATAATCATATCACTTGTGCTTGGCTTCCTTTATTCAGGCTTCTATCCTATTGGAGCGGATAATAAACACAATGCGCTAACATTTTGGGTGCTTGAAACTCTACGGACTCAATCTATCGCTAGGGCATCGAAAGATATCGACGTCCCATCACTGGAAGGTTCACAGCTTTTGTTGAGTGGTGGGGCTGATTATAATGATATGTGTGCGGGTTGCCATTTACAGCCGGGACAGAAAGAGAGTGATATGAGTATTGGCTTATACCCCAAGCCACCTAATTTAACCTTAGCCGCAAAAGATCATGGGCATGATCACGGTGAAGTCGCACATGATGATCCGGACGTAATAGCTTCGCAGCAGTTTTGGGTGATAAAACACGGCATTATGGCGTCGGGTATGGCTGCTTTCGGACCAACACACGATGACGAACGTATTTGGGCAATGGTCGCTTTTTTACAAAAACTACCAGAACTTACACCCGCTCAATACCAAATAATTACGGCTAGACAGTAAGGTTGTAGTGGTTTTGTTGTTTGGTACAAAAAGACTAAAAGGTATGGGTAGTGATGCGGGGGCTGTGCTTAAAGGTTTTAAACAATCACTATATGAAGAGTCTGAAACTGAAAGTCATACTTTAAAAAATAAAAAAGGAAATTTCAGAATGAAAAAAATATTATTTAAGTCTGCTTTTGTTGCTTTGTTATCATTCTCTTTGTTCGCTTGCAACAAAAAAATAGATGAGCAAGATGCTAATACAAAAATTCAATATGAAGATACTGTTCTAACCATTGATGCAATCACATTAACACCCAAAAAAGACACAGAACGTTGGTATTTTTCTGAACAAGCTGAACGCGGAAAGATAGTTTTTTCCAGTAATTGTGTCGCTTGTCATGGTAGAAAAGCAGAAGCAACACCTAATTGGAAAACACCTAACGATAATGGACATTATCCGCCACCACCACTTAATGGAACCGCTCACGCATGGCATCACCCCATAAGCGTATTAGGGCGAACTATTTATAGCGGTGGCGCAGCCGTAGGAGGACAAATGCCGGCATTTAAAAATCGTCTAAGTGAAAGTGAAATCATTGATGTTATCGCTCATATACAAACGTATTGGCCAGATAAAATTTATGGCCGTTGGTTGACAATGGAAAAATCGTCGCGTCGACAGTGATTCTTCCTAAGCCCGACAGGCTCCTGGTGACTCTGTTGTCTCAACGTGAACGCAGTTTTTATGGTGTGTCGGACATTAAGAAACGGCATGATATTGATTAATAATAAAACGGCTTACCATTACAGTAGAAAAAAGGAGAGGAATTATGAATGAACCCATTCATAAAAAAAATATAGGGCAATGCCATGAGCGCAGTGGCTTAGATGACCTGCAGCAAAACCTCCAAAAAGAATTGCTTATCGAAGGCGCAGGCTGCGCCAGTTGTGTTGGAAAAATTGAGTCGGCGTTAAATAAAGTTCCGGGGGTTAACCGTGCTGAAATGAATTTTGCTCAACGTACAGTCAGCATTAATGGTGGAGCAACGATACCCGACTTAATTAACGCCATAGAAAAAGCGGGGTATAAGGCTAAAATTAGTACCGCAGATAATGACGATGATGCCCTGGACGAAAAAGAAAAAGCAGATCAGGCACATTATAAAATCTTAATGCGAGACATGACGATTGCGTTGGCCGTGGGCATTCCATTAATGGCATATGGCCTTTTGGGTGGCCCCATGACGGTATCAACACCAAACGAACAAATGGTGTGGTTGGCAGTGGGCTTATTGACGCTCTCGGTGATGTTTTTTTCAGGTAAGCATTTTTACGTGGGTGCCTGGAAATCGTTTAAAAACCATTCAGCTAATATGGATACCTTAATAGCCTTAGGGACGGGTACTGCTTGGCTCTATTCCATGGCAGTCGTATTTTTCCCTGAAGCAGTGCCAGAGATGGCGCGCCATATTTATTTTGAAGCCACAGCCATGATCATTGGTTTGATTAATTTAGGGCTAGCGCTGGAATTAAAAGCGCGAGGCCGTACCTCAGAAGCTATCAAACGTTTAATAGGTTTACAGCCGAAAACGGCACGGGTGATTCGCGACCTACAAGAAGTAGATATTGCGATTATAGATGTTTTATTCAACGACATCGTACGTGTGCGTCCTGGGGAAAAAATCCCTGTCGATGGTCAGGTAACAGAAGGCCATACCGCGATCGACGAATCAATGCTCACCGGCGAGCCTATGCCCGTCGAAAAAATGGAAGGTGATAGCATCGTTGCAGGCACCATCAATAAAACTGGCTCGATTTTATTTAGAGCCACCCGTGTGGGCAAGGACACAGCATTAGCACAGATTATTGGCATGGTAAAACGGGCGCAAAATTCAAAACCCCCTATTGGTCGTTTGGCCGATATCATTGCGGCCTACTTTGTACCAACAGTGATGATCATTGCCGTAATAAGTGCACTGGTCTGGCTTAACTTTGGGCCAGAATCGACTATTGCTTTTGCCATAGTGTCCGCAACGACTGTACTTATTATTGCTTGTCCTTGTGCTTTAGGTTTAGCCACTCCTATGTCGGTCATGGTGGGCGTAGGTAAGGCCGCAGAAGCAGGGATATTAATCCGCAATGGTGAAGCACTACAAACCACCTCTAAAATCACTGCGATGATCTTAGACAAAACCGGCACCATTACCTTAGGCGCACCTAAAGTGTCCGATATTGTGCTCGCCAATAACTTTACAAAAAAACAAGTAATGCAACTTGCAGCAAGTGTCGAGTCAGGTTCAGAACATCCGTTGGCGCTGGCCATTATAGAATCAGCACAAGAGTGGGGGGGTGAAATTTTCAAGATTAAGAAGTTTAATGCCATCGCCGGACACGGTGTTGAAGCAGAAGTGGATGGTAAAAAAGTACTGTTTGGCAATGAAAAATTAATGCACGAACGCAGTATTGATTTGACTGACTACGTTGAAAAAGCACAATTGTTAGCGAATGAAGCTAAAACACCTATGTACTTTGCTATCGACAATCAGTTTGCCGCTATTATCGCCGTAGCCGACCCCATTAAAGATGATTCAATCGCAGCTATTAAGCGCCTGCAAAAAAATGGTATTCGTGTGGTGATGTTAACGGGTGATAATCGCGACACCGCAAAAGCCGTAGCGAATAAAGTGGGTATAAGTGAGTTTTTTGCCGAAGTGTTACCAGAAGAAAAATCTCAAAAAGTGCAAGCCTTGCAAAAAGAAGGTGAAATCGTTGGCATGACCGGTGATGGCATTAACGATGCGCCAGCACTGGCGATGGCCAATGTCGGTTTTGCAATTGGCACTGGAACCGATGTTGCTATCGAAAGTGCTGACATTACCCTAATGCGCGGTTCGCTACATGGGTTAGCCGACGCCATTGCGGTTAGTAAGGCGACGCTGCGTAATATAAAACAAAATTTATTCGGTGCATTTATTTATAACGTCGCTGGCATTCCGTTTGCTGCTGGCATCTTGTATCCATTTTTTGGTTTACTATTAAGCCCAGTTATTGCCGGTGCTGCGATGGCATTTTCATCCTTAACCGTGGTGACTAATGCCAATCGCTTGCGTTTTTTTAAAGCCGATAAGCGCTAGAAAACTTGAAATGATGAGTTCTAAGATATGTTAATAATCAATGTCGCAGGTTTACTGCTGGTCGTACTTATTGTGTGGTGGTTCTGGCTCTACAAACCGAAATAGACACAACTGGAAAATAACGATGGTGCCATCGTGGTAGAACATGGCATCCATAGACTGTCACGAATTAAGCTTTCGTAAACGAAAGTGTGATAGTGCATCTCTTATGTAAAGATGCTCGCTGTGTGCAGAAACGCTGTCATTTTTGAGCTGAAAATTCATGAAATTTTAATGTTTGGCAAACTTAGTGCTGCCGGCAATAAGCGTAAAAAAATATGTCGCACGAACTGCTGTCATTAAATAACCTATTATTCTAGAACACCTCCACGAAACCTATTACGGGAAGTATTCCATGCAGTGTAAGCGGTTCAGCTATTCATGTGGGTGATGTTGTATTGGCTATCGTCAATATTTTATCGATGATTTAATCGAATTATAAAAAAGAATTTTATCGGCGATAGTTAGTTGTTTAAAGGGAAATGGGTGTTTTTGGTCAGGGTGAATCTCTTCTGTAGCATAAATATATAGCCGTTACTATTTGATCCAGCCTTGTGGGGCGACCCCGTTGCACAAGAGATAATAGTGAAAGAGAATTTGGGGCGAGCCACAGTTTTCAATATCTAGGGGGCAGGTTCATTGAAATTCAATTATCTATCTTGAAAAGCAGCGGTTAGCCGCTTACCGTGTTATCTCGTGTAGCTGCATGTATCTAGGGATCAACATCTGTCAATGTAGTCTCCATCATACCATTATAGGTTCGTTGCCCAGCCATGATAATATGAAGACATCCATAACTACGCGGCTATAGGGTTCTGCCCACTGTAGGCAATAGTGTTATAGCGAACAGAAGGTTGAATGCAGCTTATCAAATAATCAAGGACTGGTGAGGCTTGTGTTGGTTTATCAAGAAAAGATGGGTAATACTCCGGCGCAGAGACTAGCTGGCGATCAACCATTTCATTGATAATGGGCAGATAATCAAACCCCGTTTTTCCGACGTAAAGGTTTTTAATATTTTGAGTCTTGTAAAACTCAAGCGCCATACTCACTCCATTGAGGTAAAGGTAATCCTTGGTGAAGCCCCCGCCGCGATGCACCCTTAAGGAGAGTTTGAACGCTTCATCTTGCGATAACTGATGTTCTTCCACTAAAAAGCTAAAGGTATGTCGAAAGTCGCCCTTACGGAGCATTTCTCGGACGGCAAGTACGCGCAATGCAAGTGCATGCAAACGCTTCAGGGTCATGTTGCCAGAATGATACTCATTTAAAATGGCAAGCCCCTCCTGAGTTAAGGTGTTTCCTGGAAGCCCCAGAGAAAACACCTTTAAACGTTGGGACGATGAATTAAGTGTGGTTGCCATATGTACGCCAAGTTCATGGTGGACGAGCGCTCTGGCCTCAACGGCTGATACACTAAGATTTTTTGCGATCATGACGGCTTTACGACTATTTGAAACCATTGCGGATGCGACGAGCTTTGTGCTTATTTCAATTTTACAGGGCATATTCCAGTCAGAAGCCGCCGATTTCATCCGCTCAAGTAAATCCTCTGTTGTAACTGCGTCTTCATTGTCGTCATCAAGCCCATTGGCATGTAGTAAAAAATGAGCATTTTTCTCATCTGTTTGGTTAGGCTCACCATAATATTTTAGTGACTCGTATAAAAAATCGGGGCGACCAGCTTTAACAAGCATTCCGATTTTTTCACTTAGACCATCTACTACGTCTCGATAAAGCGACTGAATGCTTGGATCTCGAATGGAATCTACCGGTAAACGGTAGAGCTGCTCCCTAAATTGATAGGGGTCAACATCAAGTTGTCGGTATCTGAAGCGAGGTTGGTAATTGCCGTTGCATTTAAAAAATTGTTTTCTTTCCGTTGGAATGTTGACAGGATTAATATAAAGCAGCGTTTCCAGCCCTTTGGCTAGCTGGAATAATGCGCGATCCACTTTTATGATGGAGGGGTCCATTTTTTCCGTCAGAATGTCTGATTTCTTTGCTTTTTTCTTGGACGTGAAGCGGCGCGAGAAAAAGGCCACTATGTCGACAAGACTTCCTTTAAATTGCTGGCTCAGTGATTGCATGACCAGAGGGTATACTTCTCCGCTAAGCTCATCCATAAATACTTTTTTTACTTCAATTGGCAGAACGAGGCTATTTTGATAACGGCTGTTTACATGGGATATCATATAACCTCGACCATAAAAAACTGAGTTTTCAAGCGCGGTGACAGGCATATTCGGCAGATCAATCATTGAGAGTTTGGATAAAGACAATTCAACAATTTTTTGCCAGCGATCCATATCTACTTGTTCTGTTCCAATATTAAATGTTGGCGTATTTCCTTCTCGCCGAAGGTGGTTGTATGAATGAATATCAACAATAAGTGCCGCGCCAAACAATCTTTCAATTTTTTTTATTAGCGCATCAAGTACGCGATAAAACGTTTGGTGCTTATCTATGCTCTCTGTTCTTTCCTTAGCTGAGAGTTTTGTATTCCACACTGTTTTCCCCCAAGCCTTTGAGTAGATGCAATTTGCTATAGGTCGGTTTAGATCATACTCATAGCGTGAATCTTGCGCGATTAAAGTGATAGGCATTGCCTGAATCAGCTGATCAGTAAAAGGGTCTTCCTCATACAGTCTCTCCTCTTCGGACAAGGCGATTTTTGAAATTAAGTTGGTTCTTAATGTATGCCCAGCATGAACTGCCACACAAAGAAAGGGAGTGTAAGATTCAATTTTCAGGACAAAACTGCCATCCAACAATTCGCATTCAAACTGATTACTTGACTCAATTCGTTGAATGATTTCTTTTTCAGATAGCTTCAGCATCTTCGATAACCTTGCGGAAAGAATTTTTACGCACGGCCACTAGCTCCCGTGCCGACACTACGTTTTCGATGAAATCAATTATCGGCTTTTGAAGTTTTGTCCGATTCAGCTTATTAATTCTTGTAATGCCTCCAGGGCTAAGAACATTGGCTTCAATTAATTTACCGTTGATCACATCTAGCCCAACAAGATACAATCCGTCACGGACAAGTTGCGGGCCAAGAGCTTTGCATAATAGTTTTTCTTCCTTGGTAATAGTATGTTTTACCTCTTTTCCTCCAGCGTGAATATTTGAACGAATGTCATGTCCAGAAGGAACTCTGCGCATTGCGCCAATAGGCTCTCCGTTTAGCAATAGAATACGAACATCGCCTTCATGGGCGCCTTCCACATACTCTTGCAAAATCACATAGTTGCCTTGCTCGCCTCCAATGTAGAACTCCAACAGCGATCTGAAATTTTGTTGCGCATTTTTTTCAACAACGATAACCCCTTGACCACCAAAACCATTCAGTGGTTTCATGATCATTTTTTCTGCTGTAGACTCTTCTAGCACCTGCTCCAAGTATTCTTGACTTTTTGATACATGAGTGACAGGTATGAAGCGTGCCGCATCTCCACTAAAGGAAGCTGGGTAAAGTTTGTTGTTAGCGATACGTAGACCGTCAATGTCATTCATGATGAAGACATCGTTACGCACTGAGTCCAAAAAATTTAAGGCGGTAGTGTCCAGTGGAGGGTTGGCGCGCATCACAATCGCGTCAAAACCACCTAAAGGCAACTTGCAGCGCTTAAACTTCGCAGACTTATAGAATGACGATACATTGCTGCTAACCTTTTCAGTTTTTTTCAGGACATTGCAAAACGCTAAAGCGGTGCTCTCCCTGATTGTCAAATTGTTAGGAGTAGTTATAGCCACGGTTATATCTCGTGAAGCAGCTTCGTGAATCAATCTCAGAGTGCTGTCATTTTCTGGGTCAATACGATCCCATGGATACATTAAAAAACAAATTTTCATTTCTATTCCTATCCACTGACCTTCAGTTAATGAAGGTTCATAAAAGAAGCCTTATATTGGTGAGTTTTTTGAAAAGTTCAGAGCGGTGGTATGACCCTGTACCTTATGGAAAAAACGCATCCAAGTGATTTCGTGTCTGGTTTGAGCAGGCTTAACATCCTCGCAAACAGATATAAAATCCCGCTCTTCATCATTCGTTGGCGCTCGTTTACCGGAAGTGGTTCTTGGTAGACGATGCCGTGATCTTCCAATAATCCGGCTTGATCGTTGTTGAACTCGCCACTACGGCTATTCCGTAAGGGAAGATGTCTCTGCATAGAATTTTTACTAGTGACGAACGAATCCGAATATGCATGTTGATAAAAATATCTTATTGATTTTTTCCCTTATAATCATTGTTATACTGATCATTACATTTGTAAAATGATGTTTTTTTCTGGTTGTCGATAAAATATTTTGATTAAAGTGAGCAAATATGAATACTGACCTATTGAGAACGTTCCTTGAGGTTTCTAAAACCCGTCACTTTGGGCATGCCGCCGAAAATCTCTTTCTGACGCAGTCAGCGGTTAGTGCACGAGTCAGGCAGCTTGAGGTTTTGGTGGGAATGCCGGTATTTACTCGGCAGCGCAATAACATCCTACTTACCACCACTGGGGAGCGTTTGCTGCCTCACGCAGAAAGCCTGCTGGCGTCTTGGCAATTAGCTATTCAGGAGGTCGGGTTTCCATCAAAGAAGAATACACAACTTTCTCTAGGGGGTACTTCTAACCTATGGGATACTTTTTTGCAGTCACTGCTCCCCAAGCTATCAATCAAATTCCCTAATCTATATATGCGCACAGAGATAAACAGTTCCCAGCACTTGGTTCGGTCGATACTTGGTGGAAGAGTTGATATATTTGCGACACTTGATCCTCCCGCAAATAACGACTTTGAAGCGGAAGTCATCGGCAGTTTAGAACTGATTATGGTCTGCAATATTGATGAGAAGCAAATAGATGATATCCCCTCGTTGGGGCATGTGTTTGTTGATTGGGGTACGGCCTTTAATATTCAGCAAGCTAGACTGTTTGCGGAGCCTGTAGCGCCAATACTACACACTGCGCAGAGCCGGATAGCGCTGGAGTTTATTTTAAGCCATAGAGGTGCGGCCTATTTGCCAAGGGCTTTAGTGCAGCCCTATTTAGATGGCGGGCTATTGTTTCAGGTGGCTGATTCGCTGGAAATCGAGCAAGAAGTATATGCCGTCTATCTTAGCGGTACAGGAGCAAGCTTTTCTTTGGGCCCTATAATCAGCTTCTTAAAGACAAGGGAGATTAAACCTGAAACAGTATTATCTCCGATAGATACTGAATTTTAATTGGCGTGTCGCAAACGCCGTGCAATAGATGGCCATATAGCCAAAAACGCTTTACTGTACTGACGAAACTCAATGCTGCTTGATTGACACGCAATGACAGACTGTGTCTGCGACGTCTTAAATAACAGCGCCCACCTTTTAAAACTGCGTACACACTAAATAAAATAGATAACTCGATAAGGTGGAATTTTTACCCTGACTCCAGCTTATCCAGAAATAGCTACAATAAATGGGTGGGGATCACCGCCTTATAGTGATTCAGCATATTGTTATACCAAAGATAAACAGCATCTTCTTTCTCTAAAATATCAATCTTACTCACACAGGTAATCCACAGAAAAGTACTCAATAAACAAATATCACGATAATCTGGTTCGGTGCCGCCTAGGTAGGGTTGCTCAGTCAGAGTCAGTCGTATAGGTTCTAGTGCCTCTCCCATCTGCGCCATTTTTTGTTCTGGCTGAGCTGCAACAAACTCTTCGAAGCTACAACCAATTTTAGCTTCGCGGCTGCTCCGAAAATAATCCTTATCTTGTTCCGCAATCAAATCAAAAATATCCATAAGAATAGCGGGGCGAATATACTGCGCTAATTCGGTATCTACCCACTGATTCAGCGCATCAGCTTTTTCTTTCGCGTTTGCATCAGCAAATAGCTTCGGTGCATCCGGATAGTTTTTTTCGAGATAAAGGGCTATTTGCCATGAATCATTAACCACGAATGTCTCGTTAGCATCTGTATTCGTCATCACCGGCAAGAGTGGTTGGTTCGACAGTGCAATTTTATCTTTCTCAGTAAACCA
>JBLHVX010000012.1:0-20393 GCA_047628835.1 Granulosicoccus sp. | reverse complement strand
AAGTAGGTTCATCGAGGAACAACATGCGCGGGTTAAGTATTAACGCACGGGCAATGGCAATGCGTTGGCGTTGTCCACCTGAGAACTCATGGGGGTAGCGATACTGCATGTCAGGGTCAAGATCTACTTCCTCCATGATGTCGATGACTTTGCTGTCGATCTCTGCTTGATCTATGTCGCCCTGTAAGTGTAGACCTTCACTAATGATTTGCTTGATACTCATCCGCGGGCTCAGGCTAGAGAAGGGGTCCTGAAACACAATTTGCATCGAACGTCTAAACGGATTGAAAGACTTTCCATCAAGTTCAGATACCTTTTTACCATCAAAGTGAATATCCCCGCTGGACTCAATTAAACGTAATATAGCCAGCGCTAAGGTGGATTTACCCGAACCACTTTCACCTAGCACGCCTAATGTTGTACCTTCTTTAAAGTCGATATCAACTTGTTTTAGTGCATGAAAAAACTCCTTGCATCGACCAAATAAAGGTTTGGACAAGGGGAATTTCACGCCCAAATGATGAGTGCTTAATAGGGTGGGTAGCTCCTCTATAGGGTGTGCTAATGTGACGGGGTTGCCGCTAGGATGACTATTGATTAATTGCTTAGTGTAGTCCTCCTGTGGGTTACTTAGCAGGCTTTTCGCATCACCACTTTCAACAATCTCACCTTGTTTCATTACCAGTACATGGTCGGCCATATATTTTACTACCCCTAAGTCATGGGTGATCAGTAAGACGCTCATTTGATAGATTGCTTGTAATTCACGTAGCAAATCTAAAATATCTTTTTGTACGGTGACATCCAAGGCAGTGGTTGGTTCGTCAGCAATTAACAGCTTCGGTCGATTCGCTAGCGCCATGGCAATCATCACTCGCTGTCGCTGTCCACCCGACAATTGGTGTGGGTAGGCATTGAGCTTCGTTTCAGGCGCTTGAATTTTTACTTGCGTTAAAAGTGCTAACACTTGTTCTTTTATACTGGTGTTGGCAGAGGCTGTGTTGGTATTGGCTTGGTGAATTTTTAATGCTTCAGCAATTTGTTTTTCTACTGTGTGTAAAGGATTTAAGGCGCTCATAGGCTCTTGAAAGATCATGCCAATCTCATTGCCGCGGATATTTGTCATCTTTTTTAAAGGTAAGGATAATAAATCTCGACCTTCAAAGGTGATGCTGCCAGAGGGATGAAACGCCGTCGGGTAGGGCAGTAAGCGCATAATCGCATGGGCAGTTAGGGATTTCCCTGAACCTGATTCGCCCACTAAGGCGACGGTTTTATTATGTGGAATAACGAAGCTAATCGACTTCACAATATGCGTATCGCTATTGCCTTGGTGAAAGGAAATCGATAACTGATCAACGGATAAAATATCACTCATAAAGGCTTTCTACCAAAAATTTAAACCGGTTACAAAAAAATAAGTGGGGCTACCGAGTAAGCAAGCGTGGGTCAAAGGCATCGCGTATTCCTTCGCCGACAAATACTAGTAGGGTGAGCATGCTGGATAGTACTAAAAAGGCCGTAATAGCTAACCAGGGAGCATGGAGATTACCTTTGCCTTGGGACATGAGTTCCCCTAATGATGCAGAACCGGCAGGCAAACCAAAGCCCAGAAAGTCGAGAGAGGTTAAGGTAGTAATCGCCCCCGTTAAAATAAACGGCAGCATCGTCATAGTGGCGACCATGGCATTCGGTAAAATGTGTCGATACATAATGGTGAGGTCACTGACCCCTAAGGCTTTAGCTGCACGCACATACTCAAGGTTACGCCCACGTAGAAACTCGGCGCGCACCACATCGACTAAGCTCGTCCAGCTAAACAGCAGCATTACCGCTAGTAACCAGCCAAAATTAGGCGTGATAATACTGGCGAGAATAATGAGTACGAACAATTGAGGTAGGCCGCCCCATATTTCCAGTAATCGCTGACCATATAAATCGACTTTGCCGCCGTAATAACCTTGTAAAGCGCCAACGGCAACACCAATTATACTGCTCCCTAAGGTTAATGTTAGGGCGAACAAAATCGAAATTCTAAAGCCGTAAAGAACTCTAGCAAACACATCTCGCGCTTGATCATCTGTGCCTAACCAATTGTTAGCTGTGGGTGGTGAAGGTGCTGGTTGCGGCAAATTGGCAATATGGGTATCAAAGTAATAGCGCACAGGTGGCCATATAATCCAGCCCTTAGCTTCGATTATATTGGTAATGTAAGGGTCGCTGTAATCGGCTTCGGTATCAAAATCACCATCGAAGGTGGTTTCAGGGTAGTCGACTAACACGGGGGAGTATAAGTCCCCATCGTAATGAATTAATAACGGTTTATCATTGGCGACGAACTCTGCAAATAAACTTATAGTAAATAAGCTTAAAAAAATTAGCAGGCTCCATGACGCACGTTTGTTACGAAAAAACGTTTCCAAGCGGCGTTGATTGATGGGTGAGCAACGAGAATAAAATGTAGTCATCATATTTTTCGACTCTCGAAATCAATTCTGGGATCAATTAATACGTAGAGTAAATCAGAGATTAATTTAATCACTAATCCAAATATCGTGAATATAAAGAGTGTGCCAAAGATCACCGGATAATCTCTATTTAAGATGGATTCAAAACCAAGCAAGCCCAATCCGTCAAGGGAGAATATAACCTCGATTAATAACGAGCCTGTAACAAAAATACTGAAAAAAGCCGCAGGAAAACCCGAAATAATAATTAACATGGCATTCCTGAAAACATGTTTATATAACACTGTGTTTTCAGTGAGCCCTTTAGCTTTTGCAGTAGTGACATATTGTTTATTGATTTCGTCTAAAAAAGAGTTTTTGGTTAATAACGTTAAGGTTGCAAAGCCACCCAGCGTATAAGCGGTTAAAGGTAAGGCTAAATGCCAAAAATAATCTTTAATTTTTTCAATGTTGAACCACGATACATCCGCAAGATGAGGCGAAGTTAAGCCACGTAAAGGAAACCAATCTAAGAAACTCCCGCCGGCAAATAATACAATAAATAAAATGCCTAATAAGAAACTAGGGACGGCGCTAGCGACCACCACAAAAAAGCTTGTCCAGATATCAAAGCGGCTACCGTGAGAGACCGCCTTGTAAATCCCCATAGGAATAGAGATAAGGTAAATTAATAAGGTACTCCACAATCCTAAAGAGATGGTGACGGGCATTTTTTCAAGAATTAAATCGATAACTGATGTGTTACGAAAAAAACTATCACCAAAATCAAAAGTGGCATAATTGACTAACATATCAAAAAAACGTTGGTAGGCAGGCTTGTCAAATCCGTAGAGTTTTTTAATGTCTGCAATAATTTCGGGAGGTAAGCCTTGTGCGCCGCGGTAGTCGTTGTTATTGGTTGTGTTGTTGTTTTCAAAACTCACACTACTACCGCTGGTTCTGTCTGCGCTAGCGGCATCATGCCCTTGTATTACCGCAATCATTTGCTCGACAGGGCCACCTGGTGCGGCTTGAATAATGCAAAAATTAATTAAAAGGATACCGAATAAAGTCGGTAAAATAAGGAGTAAACGCCTAGCAATATATGCACTCATAATTATTGTCTATTGTTTTTTTAGCAGCTTATTGGCTTTGTCTTGATCATGCCACCATGTGAAAATGCCTACAGTATGGTAGCGATCGTAAGCAGCGCTGGTCTCAGGAATACCGAATTTATCCCAGTAGACGATGCGTGCAACGGAGTTATACCATTGGGGTATAACATAGTGATTATGCAGTAACGCGCGATCTAGGGCGCGGGTAGCGATAACCAAGTCTTCGCGGTTTTTGGTGTTAAGGATATGATCAACAAGGCCATCAATAGCAGGGTTTTGTATACCCATTAAATTACCACTACCTTCTATGGTCGCAGCGGAAGAACTCCAAAAATTTTGTTGTTCATTTCCCGGTGATTCACTTTGACGAAAGCTATGTACAATCATATCGAAGTCAAAGCTTCGGCTTCGGTTAATATATTGTGAGGTGTCTACCAAACGTACATTTACGGTGATACCTAGCCGGGAAAGACTTTTAATAAAAGGGTTAACAATACGTTTAAAACCCGGTGACACTAGAAGCATTTCAAAACTAATAGCATTACCGGAAGCATTATAGAGTTGGTTGTCTTTTACATAATATCCTGCGTTGTCTAATAGTTTTTTTGCAATACGCAGGTTATTTCTATTACGACCTTTGCCATCAGAAATTGGTGGCGTATAGACTTCTGTGAATACTTTTTTGGGTAGCTGGTTTTTGAAGGGAGTGAGAAGGTCGAGTTCCTTTTTATCGGGTAATTGGGTGGCAGCAAACTCGCTGTTGGAGAAAAAACTATTTGAGCGCTTATAAGCTCCATAAAATAAAGTTTGGTTTGACCATTCAAAATCAAAGGCGTAATCCATCGCCTTGCGCAGCGCTACATCTTTAAAAATAGATTTTCGTAAGTTAAAGACAAATGCCTGTATGCCACTATTTGCTTGGTGGGCTATCTCTGCCTTAATCAGCTGTTGTTTATTCACCGCTGGAACATCATAAGCAGTTGCCCAAAATTTAGAACTGTTTTCTAGACGATAATCATATTCATTAGCTTTTAGTGCCTCGATAGCGACATTCGCATCGCGGTAGTAATCAATACTGATCTGATCAAAATTATAAAAACCCTTGTTGACAGCTAGGTCTTTACCCCAGTAATCTTTTTTTCTGGTGTAAGTAATATTCCTACCGGGGTCGATACTGCCAACGGCATAAGGGCCGCTACCCAATGGGAGAGTTAAGCTGGTTTTATCGAACTCCTTGTCTTGCCAAAAGTGTTTTGGAAGAACAGGCAGTTGGCCAATAATAAGGGGAAGTTCGCGATTTTTATTGTTTTTAAAAGTGAATTTAACCGATAGCGTATCTATGGCTTCGGCGGTGTCGATATCGGCATAGTAGAATTTATAACGGGGGTTGCCTTTAGTGATTAATAAATTAAAGGTAAAGACTACATCCTCTGCGGTAATGGCTTTGCCATCGTGAAAGTAAGCGTTCGGACGAAGATGAAAAGTTACCCAGCTACGGTCTTCGGGGTATTCAATGGACTGTGCTAATAAGCCATACTGAGTGAATGGCTCGTCGGCCGCACTTGTCATCAGCGAGTCATACAGTAATTCTATATTGTCAGCGGGATTACCTTTGGCAATAAAGCCATTTAAGCTATCAAATGTACCGGTGCCAAAGAGGCGCAGTTTCCCACCTTTTGTGGCTTTTTCCGAGGTGTATTCAAAACGTTCAAAGTTTTCTGGATATTTAATCGTGCCATGCATAGCAATAGCATGATTTTTAATGATTTTTTGCAGCGTGCCAACTGAATCAGCCGTATCAGTAGTAAGGGTAGCTTGAGCGAAAATAGGACAACTAAGACTTAATAGTAAGCAACTAATAATACTTTTTCGCACAGCAGGAAACCTTATGGTTATAGGATTATTGTTATCTATGTATTGTTATATATGCATCGTTATATATGCATCTGTAGAGTATGAACTTTAGCACGTTCCGTCAATAGACTCAGCCAAATTGCTAGGTAAGCATTGTGTCAACTACGGTCTAGGTGTTAGTGCTTGGTGCTGGAGATGGAGATGGAAAGAGTACGCTATATCAGAAAACGTTCCAGTAAGCGTGCCTTCCCATTAATGGTTAAATACCAACCATAGGTTTCCCAGTCGCCAAGTACGATGCGTTGGGCAGGAGAGCCATTGACGGCAAGTGTGTGGGTGTTAGGGCGGTGAGTGTGGCCGTGAATCAATGTACGTACATTATGCTCCTCCATCACCCTCACAACATCGGCTGGTGTTACATCAAGAATATCATCGGCTTTGAGGCTAGTCATCGATTGGCTAGTTTTACGCAGAGAGCTGGCATATGAGCGACGCTCATCTAGCGATAAAGAAAGAATTTTTTGCTGCCATTCGGCGGTTCTGGTCATCTGACGAAACGCCATATATTCACTGTCTTTGGTGCACAGGCTATCGCCATGCATTAGTAGATAGCTCTCATCGTTATATGTAATAACAGTTGGGTCAGTCAAAAGTGTGACGTTAGCTGCCTGAGCAAATCGTTCGCCTATTAAAAAATCACGATTGCCATGCATGAAGTAAACCGGAATCCCTTGTTGACTGTAGTCATGCAGACGTTGAATCACTTCATGATACATAGGGGTATCGTCGTCATCTCCCAGCCAAGCCTCAAAGAAATCACCTAGTATATAAAGTGCTTCTATTTTGTTTGTTTGATGGGTAGACAGGAAACGATAAAAAGCCTGAGTAACCTCAGGCCTTGAAGGGTGAAGATGTAAATCTGAAATAAAAAGTAAGCTCATACTGTGTCGCGGAGCAACTACTGGCTGGTCGCTTCGGTGCTGTCGGTGTTCCCTGTATCCTTATCATCAGCGGCTTTATCAGCAATGTCTTTATTAACAGTCACTTTATTAATAATGACCGATTCTGCGGGTACATCTTGATGCATTCCATTAGAACTCGTTTTAACGGTTTTAATTTTGTCGACAACATCTGTACCATCAGTCACTTTTGCAAATACACAATAGCCCCAGCCCTGAGTGTTTTTACCTGTGTGATTTAAAAACTCATTATCTTTAATGTTAATGAAAAACTGTGAGCTAGCACTATCAGGGTCCATGGTTCTGGCCATTGCTAAGGTATATGTATCGTTGGTAAGACCGTTGTCTGCTTCATTAGCAATAGGTGCACGGGTTTCTTTTTGATTCATATCTTCATCGAAACCACCACCCTGAACCATAAAGTCATTGATGACGCGGTGAAAAATAGTTCCTTCATAAAAGCCATCTTCTGCATATTGGGTAAAGTTAGCTGCCGTAACGGGCGCTTTATCAAAATCGAGTTCAATAGTGATGTCGCCAAAATTGGTGTGTAGGGTAATCATTAATAGATCCTGTTTCCTATAGCATGGAGGTGTTGAAAAGTAAGTCGGCGGGGCGGTGAGTCATCATAACCTCGATATAACCTCGATTTAAGCGATTTTTTATAGAGGCTAAGGTAGTAAGTCCGAAATTAAGTGAATTAATTCAGAAAAACAGCCAAACAATCGGAAAAATAAATACGTCTCAGTAATGAATTTGTTATGTAGAACCCCAAGAGGCCGTTATAATACGCGTTTTGTTATCAATCTTCTACCTCACGAGCCTCGGATAATTTATGACCGTCGATAGTACGCCTTCATCACCACCTTCTACGCATGCTCAAGAAATCGCACCGGCAAAACCTGTACGCCCCCCCCATTTTTTAGAGCAGTTGGTCCAAAAAGATATCGATCAAAAAAACATCAGTAAACTTGTGACGCGTTTTCCTCCCGAACCTAATGGTTATTTACACATTGGGCATGCAAAATCTATTTGCCTTAACTTTGGGCTTGCTGAAACATTTGGCGGTGTCTGTCATCTACGTTTTGATGACACTAACCCGGCCAAAGAAGACCAAGAATATATTGACGCCATTATTAAAGACGTCAAATGGCTAGGGTATCAATGGGATGGGGAAATTCGCTTTGCTTCGTCTTATTTCGAACAACTTCATGATTGGGCGGTTCTCCTTATTGAACAGGGCAATGCCTATGTTTGTCATTTAACCGCTGACGAAGCTCGTGAATATCGTGGCACATTAACCGAACCCGGCAAAAACAGCCCGTTTCGCGACCGTAGTACTGATGAAAATGTTATCGAGTTCTCCAAAATGCGAGCCGGCGAATACGCTGAGGGCGCTTGTGTACTACGAGCAAAAATTGATATGGCTAGCCCCAATATAAATATGCGTGACCCCATCATGTACCGCATTCGTAAGCAATCGCATCACCAGACAGGGGATAAATGGTGTATTTACCCGAACTATGACTTTGCCCACGGCCAAGAAGATGCTATCGAAGGCATTACCCATTCTATTTGCACGCTAGAGTTTGCCGATCACCGACCATTATATGAGTGGTTCTCATCACACTTGCCGGTACCGCATTCACCTAAGCAGTATGAGTTTGGGCGTTTGAGCCTTAATTATACGATAACTTCTAAGCGTAAGTTGAAACAGTTAGTGGATGAAGGCCATGTAGACGGCTGGGACGACCCTAGAATGCCGACTATTGCGGGTTTACGCCGCCGGGGTGTGAGAGCTTCGGCTATTCGTAAGTTTTGTGACATGATTGGCGTGGCAAAATCAGATGGAACTGTTGATGTAGCCATGCTGGATCATGCTATTCGTGATGATTTAGATAAAAACGCACCCCGGGCAATGTGTGTATTAGCCCCATTAAAAGTAGTGTTAACAAACTACCCCGAAGATAAATCGGAAACCATGATTGCCCCAGGGCACCCCAACCGAGATGATCTTGGCGAGCGTGAGCTGCCCTTCAGTCGAGAGATTTATATTGATCAGGATGATTTTAGAGAAGAGGCTAATAAAAAATATAAACGATTAGTGATTGCAAAACGTGTGCGTCTACGTAATGCCTACGTTATCGAAGCCGATAGCTGTATTAAAGATGCGGAAGGCAATATTATCGAGGTGCATGCGCGTGTTATCGAAGGCACGTTAGGGCATAACCCTGAAGACGGCATAAAACCAAAAGGAGTGATTCAGTGGGTGGATGCAAAACAGCACGCGACCTTTGATGTGACGCTCTATGAGCGTTTGTTTACCGAGGAATCGCCTGATGCGGGGGACAAAAACTTTGTCGACTATATTAATCCTGACAGCCGTAAATTAAAGCCGCAATGTGTGGGCGAAATAGGCCTGTCCAATGCTAGCGCCAGAACGACTTATCAATTTGAGCGTGAAGGCTATTATTGTCGTGACGAAAAGGCAGAAACGCTGAGTTTTAATAGAACCATCAGTTTACGGGATACGTTTGTAGGGTAGTAACTATAGTTACTATAGGGGGTATTGAAGGTGATTATCGCAGTGTAATAACCGCTAAAACAAAACATTTAAATATTAATAACGCATTGCTGTAGTCCTTATGACCGTACTGACAGCGATGCCTTTCAAGTAGAATTTTTATGGCATTAACAATTTATAATACCTTAGCGCGGGAAAAGGTTCTTTTTACACCGATTGACGCAGGTAAGATTCGTTTGTACGTCTGCGGGATGACGGTCTATGACTATTGTCATATCGGACATGCGCGCGTACTGATATCGTTTGACGTGATAGTGCGCTTTTTACGCTCCCAAGGTTGGGATGTGGAATACGTACGCAACATTACCGATGTTGATGATAAAATTATCCGTAGAGCAGAAGAGAACCAAGAAGATAGTGCGATTCTAGCGCAACGCTTTATTGATGCCATGCATGAAGACGAAGAGGTTCTTAATGTTTTGCGGCCTAATCAAGAGCCTCGTGCCACAGCGTATATGGCAGATATTATTCAAATGGTAAGAACCTTGATTGATAAAGATTACGCGTATGTTGCTAGTAATAATGATGTCTATTATCGCGTCAACCGCTTTAAAGGTTACGGTAAATTGTCCGGTAAAAATCCAGATGAATTACTAGCGGGTGCGCGCGTGGAAGTAGACCCGTTAAAAGAAGATCCACGTGATTTCGCTTTATGGAAATCGGTCGCTGATAACGACAAGGGGGTTTCGTGGGAGTCTCCGTGGGGGCAGGGTAGACCTGGCTGGCATATAGAATGTTCTGCGATGAGCAAGTCCTGCTTAGGTGATACCTTTGATATTCATGGCGGCGGCCCCGATTTACCTTTTCCTCATCACGAAAACGAAATTGCTCAAAGTGAAGCGGCTAATGGTTGTACATATGTCAATTATTGGTTACATGCAGGTGCGGTGCGTGTCGACGGTGAAAAAATGTCTAAATCTTTAGGTAATTTTTTCACGATTCGTGATGTACTGAAAAAATATCATCCAGAAGTTATTCGTTATTTAATTGTGAACAGCCATTATCGCAGTAGCATTAATTATTCTGAAGATAATCTTATAGAAGCCAAGTCTGGCCTCGACCGTTTTTATCAAACGTTAAAAAATTATACCGATGTTGAGGCGGCCAGCATAGACAGTCTAACGGATAGCGATTATTACAAGCACTTCGTTGATTCAATGAATGATGACTTTAATACCCGTATTGCCTTGTCGGGAATGTATGATTTGATCAAAGTTATCAATACGATCGCTGTTAGCGATATAGCACAAGCAAGAACGCTAGTGTCAGAACTAAAGGCCATGGCAAATATTCTTGGTGTTCTACAAGCAGATCCAACGCAGTTCTTGCAAGCCGGCGATACTAGCAATCAAGCTGCTGGTTTGTCGGTCGATGTTATAGAGACATTAATTACCCAGCGTATTCAAGCAAAAAAAGATAAACAGTATCAGCGAGCGGATGAAATTCGGCAGCAGTTAGATAAAGAAGGTGTTTTGTTAGAAGACTCTAGAGAAGGGACTTCATGGAGAAGAAAATAAAATCATGATTAGCATGAATTTATTACAACATAAGTTTGAAGTGATTCGCTCGAATAAAACATTTGAATTATTTGTTGTAGGTATTATTGTTTTTTCGGCGGTGATGATAGGCGCAAAAACTTATGATGTACCTCCGGCCGTGACTCGGATTGTTGTGTGGTTAGATTGGTTTATAACACTATTTTTCATGGTGGAAATTACCATTCGTTTTTTAGGCGAAAAACGTAAGCGTGATTTTTTTAAACACGCATGGAATATATTTGACACAGTCATTGTCACCGTTAGCTTAATTCCTATCGAAGATAGTGAGCTTGCTATAGTAGGGCGGCTCATTCGTATATTTAGAGTGTTGCGAATGATATCTATAATTCCCGAGTTACGTATGCTGCTTAACTCATTAATCAAAGCCATGCCGCGCTTAGGTTATGTAGCGCTATTAATGTTTATTATTTTTTATATGTATGCAGCGGTAGGCGCTACTTTTTTCAAGGAAATTAACCCTGTTTTATGGGGCGACATTAGTATTAGCTTGTTAACGCTATTTCGCGTGATGACATTCGAAGATTGGACGGATGTCATGTATGAGACTATGGCTGTTTATGGCTATAGTTGGATCTTTTATATTAGCTTTATATTTTTCACTGCGTTCGCGTTTCTAAATATGATTATTGGAATTGTTGTCAATGTACTGGAAGAAGAGCAAAAAGAGCAAAGTCGCTTAGACGGTGATATAACATTGGAAGATGTGCATCAAGAGTTACTAGCGGTTAGAGCGTTATTAGAAAAAAGCACTACATCTTAAATTCTAATCCATACATAAAATAATGGGCCAGAGATAATGTCAACCCCCCCCGAACAGAGTGATTATTATTCACGGTCAGCGCTGGCGACAACGTTAGATATAACACTTAAGGAATTAACTCAGGCAATGTTGGAAGCTGGATGGCTTCGATATGATCAGCAGGCGGGGAAAGGGAAGGAATGGACATTAACCAGTAAGGGTGATTTCGAAGGTGGCGTTTATAAAGACAGCAAAAAATTCGGGCAATATATCGCTTGGCCAAAATCCGTTCTCACTCATGCCGTCATTGTAGAGTTAAAACTTGCGCTATTGAACGCTAGCGCACTTGCAAAAGTTTTCGGTATTTCCGCTAAAATCTTAAACAAACTATTTGCTGATCTAGGGTGGATTGGCGTATCTAAAAAAGGGTGGGTGGCATCTGATGCGGGGATTGATCAGGGTGGCGTCCAGCAGAGCAGTGATACTACCGGTATTCCGTATGTGGTATGGCAACGAAAAACTATTGAAAATCACACTTTAAAGCAGCATATTGCTCTGTATAAGGGTGTTGGTGAGTGTGCTGTAGTTATCGCTTCTGACGGGATGGCGTCTAAAGAAACTAACTCTACGCAATATTATCGTCTGTTAAGTGGCTTATTAATTTCTGAGGCTGGCGACCTATCTGTGGCTAATTATCTTTACCTTTACGGCATTCAATATGCTTACCAAAGGTTAGTGGCTCTGACAGGGGTTACTACAGGGGCTGGCTTAACACAGCGGGTAGTCTGTGATTTCTACCTTCCCAGCGCAGGCATTTGTTTGTTTATCCAGCGTACCCAGATCACACCTACTCAGTTAGCAGAGCAAATTGAACTCCAATCCCTAATAGAGAAATCCTCTCTCCCTTACATTATTCTATTAGAATCTGACATTTCTGCATTAGATCAATCTCTACCTAAGTCGCTATTAGCTTTAGGCTTGTCACTTTACTAGTAGGCTCCTAGACTATTTAACGTCAATCCAATACATGAATTTATCTCATCAATCAAGTGACTTTTAATCGTTTGAAATTTAATCAGTGAATCTCTATATTATGTCCATAGGCGAGGTAAACCACATCGCCCCCAAACATAGGTAGGATATAGAATGAATCTGATAGCAGAGCAGTTGGCCAACCTTTTTCGCAAAGTTGCGCAAAATCTTACATCAAAAGATTTACTTAAAATGACAGATATACGTTTAACAGATATTGGCTTATCTCGTCGTAAGCTTGAGCAGGGCGCTGCGGGATACCCATGGAAGATTGAAACAAATGCAGTAGTACTAAAATTTACCGCTAAGAAGAAAGTTATGCCTGTTGTTGTAATGAAACAGGAAGAAAATATTGCAGCTTAGTTTCGATTTATTTAGAACACTAATTATTGTTGAGGTTACCAATAACCCCAACAATAATTACCTTTAAGATTCAATAATTTTATTAATAGCGTCTACTAACTCTTCATCTGTGAAGGGTTTACATAAAAATCCCCTAGCGCCATTTTCTATGGCTTCCAGTCCTGTTGTAATATCTGACAACGCGGAAATCACCAATATCTTTATATCTTTATCTAGCTTGTCAATATGCTTAATGCATTGAATGCCATCCATTCCGGGCATGGTTAAATCCATGGTAATAAGATCAGGTAGAAAGTGAGTCGCTTTTTGTAGTGCATCGCGCCCATTGGACGCTGTAGCAACAATCTGCATTTCTTGATCATTTTGGTAAACACGCTCAATGCGAGAACGGATAATATTGGAATCGTCTACAATCATTAACTTCATAATTAAGCCTATAGTATTATTTTTTAACGATTATGCTGATGGCGGTAGGTAAATCGAAAACTGGCAATACTTATTGACTTGCTGCTTAACTTTTAAATTCCCGCCTAGCGATTTCACCAGTTCATAGACTGCACGGAGACCTACGCCTCTACCAGCATTAATATCAACGTCAGCTGTTGAAAACCCGTTACTGAAAATATGCTTGTTGATATGGGCCGATGACCAATTTGCAATTTCCACTTCGTTAGCAAGGCCTTTTTCCAGCAACTTTCTCGCAACTTTTGCTGAATCGATACCGCGGCCATCATCACGCACGTTAATCTCTAGCCCACCGTTAGGTAACTCTGCGACGTTGATGTCAATTCTGCCGGCATCGGGTTTGGCTAAACTAATTCGTTCTGAGGGTAGTTCAATACCGTGCACTAAGCTATTTTTAACCAGATGTACAAAAATCGAATTTAGCTTTTGTTTAAGGTCGTCGCCACAATTGATTTCTGATAATCCGGAGGTGACTAAGTACGCTTTCTTACTGTACGCACCTGCGGTTTTCTGAGCAAGTACCTTAAGGTGATCCCATTCTGCTTTACTTGAAATGTTAGCTTCCGCAGGTGAATTATTTGTAAGGCCGTACATTTTTTGAGAAATCTCAGATAAGCTCTCTACATACGAAATTAAATATTCTAGCTGAACCGTCAGTGGTAAGAAACTCATGCCATCTAAGTTGTTGATGTTTTTCAACTTTTCTAGCTCATCTTCAAAAAGGTGGGCCTTTTCAGTAATGATTTTCAAGTCTACCGCAGAAGCTTCTCCTTTGATTGTATGAATATGTACGAAAATATCACTAATCTTTTTAGTAAAGTCATCTTTGTTAGACACTCGTTCTTTTAGTACCCGGTTGATTTCTCCTAATGATCTAGTGCTATTTTTTAAGAATAGTTTCAGGGTGTTCGCATTAATTTTCATTATCGCGATCAGTGTTTTTACTTGTTCTTCATTTTTATTTTCAGTGATTACGAGCTTGTTTTGTAGAGATATTTTATCAGTAATATCTTTTACTGATACTAATATATCGCTCACTACACCGCTTTTGGTTACGCGATAAAAGTTAAAGCTTAGATATTTTTCTTCTATAGTGCCGTCCAGGTTATCAATCTGCACATGCAGTTCTCTAAGTGGGTTGAGGTCCATGATTAAGCTGGCAACCACTTTCGGATTGAATAGCGATTTTATGAAGACATCAATATTTTTGACGTCTTTGGTCGAAACGATGTTTGACATGACTGCCGAAATATCTTGCCCGGCGATATCAGTCATTCCTAGTATAGATTCAAGTTCATTAGAGTATTCACTACCAATGGTTCTATCTTTGTGTACGAGGAATAAACCTTCCTGAACAGTATTAAGAATACCGCGCGCTTCTTCACGTGCATTTTCTAATTCCGAGTCAGAACGTCTTAATTGGCGAACAATGAAGAACAAAATCAACACCAAACTAAGAGCCGTAATAATAATGCCGGCAATCTGAATAGCACGTAATAAGGTAACTTGCTTATCGCTTTGTTCCTGTAAACGCAGAGAAAACTGATTATTTAAACTACGTAAATTTAGTCTGTCTAAGCCACTGATCGCACCTTGATCGTGTAATACAGATCCATAAAATTGGTATTTATTAAACTTAGCTTGTCTGTTTTTAGGCTGGGAGCCGGTGTTGATCGCTGGGCTAACACGTCGTTGGTACTCTTGCCATAAAGGCCAGATAGTATTGATTTTGGCTACAGCCACCGGGTCTGTTAATGCTTCAAGCGTTACTACATCCAGTCTATTGTATTTGCCAACACTGACTACGGGTAATTCACCGCCATCTTTAAAGGCTGCAAAACGTATATTTAGGAGTTTAACTGTTTCCTGAAGCCTGTTTTGGGCAAAGCTAGAAGCCTGCCCAGTATTGTACTGACCATTAATAATATAAAGGTCACTAATGGTTTGGTTAAGTAATGATGTTTGCTCAAAGGCGGTATTGATTATCTGAGTATCCTTTTCCAGTTGGTTGGATACATATAGGCTCAACATCATAATCGTTACTACAAGCAACGAAAATAGTGATAAAGAGACTATTAAGAAGCGATATTTCTTATAGCCTGTGAGATTACTGGGTTTAGCGACTGTTTTCTTTAAATCATTCATAACGACACATCTATACGTTGACTTGAGTTAGTTAAAGTATTGCTCGATACTACAAACGACAAATATGCTGATAAACAAGCTGGTTTACTAGCCAATTAAAAAACGATTAATTAATTGTCTAAATGCCCACTCATTTACTATACTAATTGTCAAGAATGGGTGGTTTAAGTCTGAAATATACGAACTCTACTTAAGTTTATTATTTTACGTGCTGATAAAAGCTACTTACATACCAAAAATATTCAGCCAAAAATATACCCTTTTTGGGGCCTAAAGGCTAACCATTTCTTTTTTTTTAAAAAAATGGGATTTTTTGGCGTTTTAACGTTAAAGTGTGAGCTGCATCACGATATATTATTATATTATTGTGTATAGAGAAAAACATCTTATTTAAAAACCCATAGCGAGTAATTATGTCTAAAGAATTATTAGAAATTTTTATTGATGGTGCGATACGTTACTTTCAACATACACCCGATAAAGACGTTAAAACGGGTGTTCCCTACCTGATCGGAAACGAGAACCCTGTTGCTTACGATTTTACGGGTCTGATTGGAATTACGGGCTGCATGAAGGGCTGCGTTTACTACACCGCGCCAACCATTCTACTGAAGCACTTGTTGATGAGTATGGGAGAAGAGAATACCGAAAAAGCCAATATTGCAGACATGGTGGGCGAAGTTGCTAATACTATTTCGGGTAATGCCAGAAGCAGCCTTGGGGATGACTTTATGATATCAGTGCCTGTTGTTATCGAAGGTAAGCCCGGCAACATTCATCTGCCAAGACAGTCACGATCTTACGTTATCCCTATATATTGGAAAAAATATACTTCTGCTATTGTCGTATGTTTCGAGAAGTAATCGTCGACTAAATCACATACTCTACTAATCTCTTCTTAAGTGATCCTTCACTGCGATGGGGTTAGGTAGGTTGAATACCACAATATAACTAGATATCAAGAAGGTTATAATAGCGGTTGCTTGGATGAGGGTAGAGGCCTTCTCGCTAATCAATGAACCGTTATACGCCACTAGAGCAATCAGCAATGAAAACTCACTGATTTGCCCCAAACGAAAACCTATATCCCACGCTAAGCTCGTCTTCTCACTTTGCCGCCCTAATAATAGACGAAAAGTAGCTGGTTTTAATAGCAGCATGATCCCACCCAATAGCACTGCAGCAACAATCACATCCGGTAACAATAAAAGATTAAAGCTAGCTCCCAGTGAAAAGAAGAACAGTATTAAGAAAAAATCACGTAATGGCTTTAGGTTGATGGCTATATATTGAGATATCGGGCTGGTAGCTAAGCTAATACCTGCGATAAACGCCCCAATCTCTGCAGATAAGCCTAGCGCTTCTGATAGCTCTGCAAGCCCCAAGCACCAGCCTAAAGCTAATAAAAAGATGTATTCATGGAAGCGATCAAACTTTTGAATAAGGTATTGCAGCACATAACGGACAAACAGCCAGGCAAATAGCCCAACCAAAGGCAAAGAGGCCAGTGTCATTCCAAGCTGAGGCAGGTTAACCTTGCCAACATCGCCACTCAGTAGAATCATTAAACACAGAATAGCTAAAAAATCTTGCAGCAATAATAAGCCAACTAATAGCTCACCGCTGTGCTTATGATGAAGGGCGGTTGTTGGTAAAAGCTTGATGCCAATAATAGTGCTAGAGAACATCATGGCCATACCAATCACCATGCATTCAACGGCTGTATAATTAAATAAAACACCTATACCGTAGCCACAAGCAGCGAATAGCCCCGAGCTTAGCAAGGCAACCGGCGTTACTTGCTTGATAACAGCGATTAATGACTTGGGCTGCATGTCTAAGCCCAGCAGGAATAGCAGAAAGACAATGCCGATTCGCGAGATCTCACTGATCAAATCAACATTAGTCATCAATTTCAGCCCGTAAGGGCCGAACAATGCGCCAAGTACTATATAGGCCACCAGCAACGGTTGCTTCGTATAAAGCGCAAGGGTAGCGATAACCGCAGCACCACTAAAGATGAGGAAGAAGGATTGAAAAAGGCTGGTTTCCATACTGACTACCGAAGAACTACTAATGATTAGTTATTATTGTGAAGCCACGGTTGTAAATAATGGCAGATTCATGACCGTAGTAATGTAGGTACTATACACAATGAGCATGCACATTAGGGAGGTGTAACGGTAAAAATAAATATATTATGCCCCGTCTTGTTAGCTGACAGTGTTAATGACTGGCGTTGACGAGGCTATCTTAATGATTTTATACGCGGCGACGAAATAGTGGGGCAGGCTTATCTGCACTAACTTGATATGCTTCTGTAAGATCTTTTAACGATTCCGCGGCTGCTGCAACATCAATGTCATCGGCTAAATCAAATGATGAAAAGCCACATCGCTGTAAATAACATAATTGATCGCGAATCACTCCACCGGTTGCACGTAGTTCTCCCGTAAATTGATAGCGCTCACGCAGTAAGCGTGCAACAGAAAAGCCTCGGCCATCCATAAATGATGGAAAGTTAATAGCAATTAATGTAAATGCGCTAACTCCATCGTTTTCCTTATGAATGTCGTGCTCGCCCTGTAGTAGTAGCCCGATTTTCCCTTCACTCACTTTGCTGCTCAATACTGCCTTATTTGTCTGCCAAAGTGTGTAGGGCACAATCAAATAATCTTGTGAGAAGTCGCTGTGATCGCCACCAGCAATTGTCCACAGATTATCAATAACATCGCTATCGCTTAGAATTAATGGATTATTTGGCATATACACGCTCCTTGAATGGGGCTAAACCAATGCGATTGTAGGTGTCCACAAACAGCTCATCGCCTTGGCGATTCGCTACAAACACATTCAGTAGACTGGCAATAACATCGGGGACCTCTGATTCTTCAAAGGCGGGGCCCAAGACTTTACCAAGGGCAGTATTTCCAGAGGAGTTGCCGCCAACCTGTATTTGGTAAAACTCTTTGCCTTTTTTATCGACACCTAAAATACCAATATGGCCAACATGGTGATGCCCGCAGGCATTCATGCAGCCAGAGATATTTAAATCGAGATCACCTAGGTCGTAGACGTAATCCATATCTTCAAAACGGCGTTGAATAGCTTCAGCAACAGGAATGGACTTAGCGTTGGCTAGCGAGCAAAAATCGCCACCAGGACAGCAAATCACATCGGTTAAGGTGCCTATATTAGGCGTTGCAAAACCGGCAACCTTTATTTCTTTCCATAGTTCAAATAAGTCAGATTTTTTAACGTCGGCAAGCACTATATTTTGATCATGAGTGGTGCGTGCTTCACCAAAACTATATTTATCTGCAAGGTCAGCAATAATATCTAATTGGCGCTCGGTGACATCGCCCGGCGCTACGCCAGTCGGTTTTAATGCCAAGACAACCGCAGCGTAACCTGGCACTTTGTGAGTACACAAATTTCGACCTAACCATTTAGTAAAAGCGACGTTATCAAGAGTCAGTTCGCTGATAGCTTTTTGAGCGACAGTATCGTCAATTGTTTCATAGGCTGGAGAGGTAAAGAATGTTTTGCAACGGTTGATTTCATCTTGCGTCAACGTGGCTTCGCCGCCTGCAGAGTGTGTCCATTCGGCTTCGACCAATTCAGCGAACTTTTTAGCGCCTAGCGCTTTCACTAAGATTTTAACGCGTGCCTTATACTTGTTGTCACGGCGGCCAAGCAAGTTATACACACGTAAAATCGCATCCAAATAGGTCAGCAGGTCTTTCTCAGGTAAAAATTCACGAATTAGCGAGCCAATGACAGGTGTTCGACCTAAGCCACCACCGACAATAACTTGAAAGCCAATGTCGCCTGATTCATTTTTTGCCAGTTTCAAACCTATATCATGGACATTAATGGCTGCACGATCGGTATTTGCGCCCGTTACTGCAATTTTGAACTTGCGAGGTAAAAAAGCAAACTCGGGATGCAAGGTTGACCACTGACGGATAATTTCACAATATGGACGAGGGTCTATTTCCTCATCAGCGGCTATACCCGCAAGCTGGTCAGAGGTTGTGTTACGAATACAGTTCCCGCTAGATTGGGTTGCATGCATTTCAACTTCAGCTAATTCCGCCAAAATATCCGGCACATCGGCTAAGTCAGGCCAGTTCAATTGTATGTTTTGGCGCGTGGTAATATGCGCATAGCCTTTATCATAATCACGAGTAACGCGGGCTAAGCGGCGAAGCTGCGTACTGTTAATCATGCCGTAAGGAACGTTAATACGCAGCATTGGCGCTAATCGTTGCACATATAGCCCGTTTTGTAAGCGCAAAGGCAAAAACTCTTCGGCTTTTAACGTGCCTGCAAGATAGCGTTCCGTTTGTCCACGAAACTGCGCAATGCGTTGAGTAATAATTTGATGATCGTAAGTGTCGTATTGGTACATAATTACCTGATAAGTGCCACTAAAAGGCCGTAAAATGATGAGTGTAATTCAGAAAGTATAGGCGTGCAGGGTACACGAAAAGTGCGTAATCGGCGATCACCTCTAAAGAATATTTCCGCAGAAGGTTATAGCCTTATGATATAACAGATATGCCTTGTTGTATCGATAGCTGATATATACATATCACTTATTATTGGGATGAGGGCAGGTAAACCGTTAAGCCATCCATATCTTCAGTGACTACCAATTGGCAAGATAATCGACTTGTAGGCTTAGGTTCTTGAGTGGCCGCGACCATTTCAAATTCAGCACCCTCTGCGACTCCAATTTTATTAATCCATGCATCGTCAACGTAACAGTGACAAGTTGCACAACACATACTGCCGCCACATGCACCGACAATACCGTCGATGCTATTATCTACAGCAGCTTGCATAAGGTTTCCCCCAACAGCAACATCAGCTTCGTAGGTATTGCCATCGTGGGTAGTATAAAAAATAAGTGGCATGATCGTTTACCTGTATGTATTGATTATGTAACTACTCAGCTCACAGCCAAAATCGCGCTGAACTGCGTTAAAAAATGATTGTTTACACTTGTAAACTCACATTTTTCGCCTTGCTCATCACAGTGTTGACTGTAATCTGAGCAGTTACGTACAGTGCTGAGTAGTTACTTGATTATTATAATTATTATAAGAATAGGGCGAGGCTCCTA